>JAFGEF010000129.1 GCA_016931715.1 Sedimentisphaerales bacterium | reverse complement strand
TGGCTTCGTTTACCTTGACTTCAACCCTAAAACAGCCTACATATTTACTTGTTATCAAAGAGCTTGCGCAAAAATTGGCTTCGTTTTTTCAAATAACATTCGTATCTCGTATCTGGTATCTCGTATGTAGCCTCCTTGGGCAATCACACGGGATTGCCCCTACGAATTCTCCGATTTTCTGATTCACTCATTTACCGATTTACCGATCCACTGATTAACTAATCCGCTGTTTTTTAATTTCCCCCAATTTTATGCTGACTACTGACTTCCGTATTCTAATATGAACTACGTAGAGTTCATAATGCATTTTACCCAATTTCCGCCGTAATGCAACTGAAAAAGGCGATTTTAACGAAAAATGACCTTGATACGGCACCTTTTCGTCGCTCGTGTCTCGTCGCTTGTATCTCGTGATTTGTGGCTCGTGAACAGTGCTTCGTGGTTAACGATTCGAAAATTGTAATTCCTGTCTATGGCACAGCTAACTTTAGAGACTATCTTCAATCATCTCACGCGTTAAAACGACCTTTCCTTCATCACAAACCTCGCAGTGTCTGACGATTCGTGCCGGGATTTGCCTGCCGGTAACGATAGGAGAACCGTACAAAATAACATCCTGGCCTAATACATCTTCCAGATCGATTTCATTGATGTGTCCGCCTGTGCCGGTGCATTTAACCTTGATAATCTTTTTCATTATTTCCCTTCCACGACTTTTATTCCTTCTTCAGAGCATAGGTTGCAAAATTTCACATATTTTCTAATTATACCAATAAATTCTCAGAAAGGAATTAGTGTGATTTTTCATACTTCGTGGCTTTAGTGAAGTTTCCTCGTCAATCTTCCATAAATACGAAATAAATGCTGTTTTTTTTAATATTTTTCATAAAAACAATCAATATTTAGTAATCCACAAACGCCTTATTAGATAGTGAATGGTTTTTAGTCGCTGGTCGATGGTGTTTCGTGGTTTGTAACTTGTTTCACAAATCAATCGACTGTATAATACAGCCGCGGTCTCGATATGAATCTGGCAATTAAACAACTTCTGATATACGGAATATTTTAGAAAGTTCTTTTATCAAAAAATATTGAAATAAATAATTGTGAACTTTATACCGCAATATGCGATTCATAAGAATAGAAAAACGATTTAAAACATGTCAAGTCTCTATGAGCAAAATGAAAATCTAATCATTCCTAGGGAGCAAAAGGTTCGTCAAGCAATAAGTTCTCTTCGCGGATATTCTTACCAGATATATCAAAGCTTAGCTTCGTGGATTTCATTAAAAGAAGATGAAATTCTTTTCCTTGAGACTGCTGAGGATTTTGCTGTCTTGGCAAAAGGTATTCTGAATGCGACGCAGGTCAAGGATACTAGAAAATCCTCTTTTGTTACTCTAACAACAAAATCCGTGTCAAAAGTAATCAAATCTCTTTGGGATTTCCAGGAAGCAAATCCAGAAAAAACTATATGTATCGACTACCTTACAACATCAAAAATTAAAAAAGAGAGAGGTCTAACGTTTCCAGATGATCATACTGGGATCACTTATTGGCGTGTAGCGGCACGTGAAGGTACAAATGTTGAACCTATTAGGCAGGGATTATTAACTTTAGAATTAAACGAAAAAATAAGTAGGTTTATTGAAGATGCGACTCCTGAGCAATTAAGAGAAAAGATTCTACGGAGAATAAAATGGCATTACGGGAGGGAAGACATACATGGTTTGGAAAAAACAATTCTTGATAAGCTTATCTACTTAGGAGAAAAACAAAATTATACTCCTAGTGATTGCGAGCGTGCAAGGGACTCTCTCGTAGTTGAAATTCTCAGTACGATTATAAAGGAGAATGATCGCAAACTTAATAGAGCAGACCTACTGCGCTTATTTCACAAGTCATGTTCAGTTTCAATGCCAGTCTCTTCAATGCGAAGGAAATATTTGGAAGCAACGTCAGGCATTATGGGTGCGTTTTCGGGAGATTTGGTTTCTGAAGTTAATTTTGTGATTAACGTTTCTAAGATTCCCTTGCCCCAACGAACGATTGATCGCAATAAATTAGTCTCAGAACTATTCTCAGTAATTGGACAATCAGGAACACTTTGGCTTCATGGCAGTAGTGGAATAGGTAAGACTATTCTATCGCGACTCATAGCTCGTCAGTCAGAACGTGACTGGCTAATTGTTCCACTTAGGGAATGTTCTGCGAGAGAGCTTCAATTTCGACTTGACAGAACAATAGAAGCCTTAAGCCGTGATAGGTTCGGTGGTGTGATCTTAGATGACTTCCCTACAAAGTATGTACATGATTGCCTATTGCATTTAATGATGATATCAAGTGAATTGCGTGGGATGGATGGGACAATTCTTATTGCATCTTCAAAGCCACCTTCTCCAGACTTGCAGAATTATTTTAAAGGGATTTACACTCTTTTAGTACCATATCTGAGTATTGATGAAGTTACTGAATTGGTGGAGCTTGCCGGGGGAGATTCAAAGAAATGGGCAGGTGTAATATATGCTTCTTGCGGACCAGGTCACCCACAGTTAGTTCAAGCCCGTATAAGTGGTCTAAGTCAAAAGAACTGGCCTAAGGAGGAGCTTCTTTCTGGCTTTTATCCATCGTTTGGTACTGCCAAAGAAATTGATTCACAACGTGACTCAATACGGGAACGCCTTTTGTCAGAAATTCCCGAAAATGCCCAGGCCCTATTAAGTCGCTTATCATTAATAATAGGTTATTTTGATCGTGAGTTGGCTATTGAGATATCTGAAGTAAACCCCAAAATAACTCAAGCTGGAGAGAATCTCGATGTCCTTATAGGACCCTGGATTGAAATGCAAGCAAAAGATAGATTTAGAATCTCTCCGCTTGTGAGTGATGCAGGCATAAAGAATTTGAGTAAGAGCATGCAATCAGAAGTCCATAAACGTATTGTCGATCAACTTATTACAAGACATCCTTTCCCAGCTGATTTCCTTGGATCTCTTTTGGGCCATGCTCTATGTTCACGTCATGAGGGTGGACTAATGTGGTTAGCAATGGCAGTACTCCATACCCCTCATGAAAATCGAAAGATGATCACAGAACAACTTTTCGTTCTACAATTTCTGGATAGCTGTGACAAAAAACCAATTTTTCCTGAAAATCTTCTGGTTTCTTCAATGTTAAGATTGGCACAGTTTAAGGTTACTGCATGGTCCAATAGGACTGAGAACTTACCTGCTATTACCGATCAACTTTTCACAGAAGCACGAGCACTAGAGAGAACAGACATATCAGCCGGTTTCCTTTTTCTTACTATTAATACGGTTCTTATAGAAAGAAATCTAAATATCAGTCCCAAAAAATGGATGCCTTTGCTATTAGAATTAGAAAAAGCAATTTCATGTAAAGGAGAACTTGCTGAGTTTGTTCGAACGCTTGATCCAGTAAAGAAAGGCATTGATGGCTATTCTGTACCACAATTTCTGTTTGCTTTAAGGGCTACCTCACTTAAAAGCATTGATGAACTTTTCGAACTATTCTCTGAATTGGAGAATCTATCATATAGAAGACGTAAAACGCTGCTTTCTTCCCTTGCAATGGTTCCTTCAGGCAAAAGATTGATGATTGATTCTGCCTGGTTGTCTGAATCCAGAACGGAAAATATGGATGGTGTTGCTTCTGCTGAGAAATTTCGTCAACTCGCAAAAATTGCAGAGAAGTGGGGTGAGAGAAAAATTGCTGTAGATTGCGAATATGCTCGTGCTGTTATGCTCGATGAATACGCTAATGACAGTGATGGCGCGCTCGCATCTCTCAATGAGGCAGAAGAGAAATATCCCAACAATGTTCGTTTAATAAGACAACGTGCCAGTGTTTATTATCGAAAAGGTGACCATCCGACTGCTCTGGAAATAATTGCAGGAATAGCCGATGTTATTCCGGAAGAAGAGCATATTGATAGGGCATTTGCTTTACGAGAAGCTGGTATTAGCGCTGCAGAGACGGGGGATTTCGATAAAGCAAGCCACTTCTTTTCTGATGCATGTAAGGCGGCATATGCTTCAACAGATAATATGCGTCCAATGGCAATAGGCCTCAAAGGAGATCATGCATTTGCTAAGTTTAAGTCTGGAAATAAAAGAGAAGCACTAAATCTTATGCACCAGGCAATAATTGATGCTGAACAGCTAAATCCTCAATTAGGTAAGAAACAAAAATATTGTAGGCTTATTCTAGGAAACCTTATTCTTTGGATGCAAGAACAAGTAAGAGGCAATCCTTTACTAGAAGGAAATATTCAAATTATTCCAGGTTGTTGTAGTAATCCAGAGCCATCTGAAAAAATTATGGAATTTGCCTCCCAACCTTTTTTGGCATATTGGTACCATCTAGCAATCCTAGAAGCGATGTTAGGAATGGACTCATGTGTTTTAAAAGATCTAAGGAAAAGAACACAAACAGAGAGAATTCTATCATGCGAACTATATTTAAATCATCAACTTATGGCCAAATATATATTTACAATTGATACAGAAACTTTCTTCTCTTACTTACCTGAATATATCGTAAAAGCTGTTTATATGAGCGAATATATAAAAAATTCGAAGCGTGAAAACATTTACGATTTTATGAGTGATGACTTTCCTCTTATGAAAAAAGAAGATTGGAAAGACAAATTACATCTTTGGTTAGCTAAAGATGCAATCATAGCTCTTACTGTAGCCGCTACATGCACTCAAGTATCTAATTTTCTAAAGATACTTCAGTATCATGCGAATGCAATTACTACTTTGAAGCCGTTTATTCGATGCTTTAAGAAAGACTCTTGTAAGACACGCGATCTACATGAAGTTTTCGCCTATTGTCTGGGTCGTATATTGGATGAAAAAGCACTTCTCAGTCCAGATGATATATTTATTATTACATACAGATCATGGGATTATCTGCGTCATAGTAATTTCCGAGATACTCTTGAAGATATGGTTACAGATTACTTTATAGGAAAGTGGCAAGATATTCTTAAAAACCAACGATTCAATTTAAAACAACCTATGATAAATGCGCCTGCTATACAAAATATATTGAAAGAGGAAACAAAAGGTATATCTAAAATTGCTGCTTTAGTTCTTGTTGCTGAAAATGCAGTTAAATATCAGCTTACCATAAAACAAAGGTCAGAATTAACAAATTTTAAAAATTAACATTGAGGTAATTAAAGGAGTGCGGAACATTGTTCTGGGGGCATGAAAAAGTAAGATATTCATTTCATGAGATAGCTATTAACAGCATCTCTCAGGATAAAGAAGGTGTAATGGGGGCTTAAAAAAGTGCATAAAAATTGTGCTGCTCCCCGTCAAATCCCGTGAGATTAAAAAAACTTGACGAATTGTCTCTATTTTCATACACTTTCCAGCTTGTTTCATTGATATTTTCAGGAGCTATAATCGTGGAAAAGGCTATTGCAAAAGCTGGTGCTTTAATCGAGGCAATGGAATATATCCGGCAGTTTCGCGGGCGAATCGTTGTCGTCAAGCTCGGCGGCAGTATTCTCGACGATGAGGAGCTGCAAAAGAAGCTGCTGACCGATATCGCCTTTATGGCGACGGTCGGGATGCGCCCGATTATCGTTCACGGCGGCGGAAAGGCCATTACAAAGGCGATGAACGACGCCGGCCTGGAAGCCGAATGGGTACAGGGCAGACGATATACCGACACACGGACGCTGACGATTGTCGAGCATACGCTGGTCCATAAAGTAAATGAACCTATCTGCGAGATGCTGAGAGAGCTGGGATGCGAGCCGATGGGGCTGCATTCGCTCAGCAGTTGCGTTTTATTTGCCGAAATCCTGAGACTTGACGGCGAGAACGGCAGAAAGCTCGACCTCGGATTCGTCGGCAAAGTTGTAAATACCAATGCGCAATTACTCAAGACGCTCTCTGCCAATGGAACGATACCGGTTATTGCCTCGGTCGCCAAGGATAAGAACGGCGGCAAGCTCAATGTCAACGCCGATAGCGCCGCCGGAAAAGTTGCCGCAGAGGTCGAGGCGGAAAAGCTCGTCGTCGTAAGCGATACGCACGGAATCAGAACCGACCTCGACGACCCTGAAAGCTGGGTTTCGTCTCTGGACGAAAAGCAGATTAAGGAAATGATTGATGACGGCATAATTACCGATGCGATGTTCCCGAAGGTGGAGGCGTGCATGATGGCTCTGGAGGCGGGCGTTAAAAAGGCGCATATTATCGACGGGCGAATCCCGCATTCGTTACTGCTCGAAATTTATACCGACAAGGGTATCGGAACACAAATAATCAGGAATTAAAAATATGAGAATCGATTTGTCAAAAAGCACAGAGGATGTAAAAGGAACCATGACTACACAGGAAACAATTGAATTGTTCGATAAATACGTTATCGCCAATTACGGCCGCCTGCCGCGGGTAATCGTCAAAGGCGAAGGCTGCTATCTTTATGACGCCGACGGCAATAAAATACTGGATATGTTCCCCGGCTGGGCGGTCAGTGCGATTGGTCACTGCCACCCCAAGGTCGTCGAGGCGATACGCAAGCAGGTTGGCGAGCTTTTGCATATCGATAATACGTTTTACTCCGAGCCTCAGGGCAAGCTGGCCAAAATGCTGAGCGACAGGGCGTTCGGCGGTAAATGTTTTTTCTGCAACAGCGGCGCCGAGGCCAACGAAGCGGCACTGAAATTGTCGCGCCTTTATACGTCGAAGGAAAAGTATAAGTTTATCACCGCAGAGGGCAGTTTTCACGGGCGTACCTTTGCCACAATGACGGCGACCGCGCAGCCGAAACACCATGAAGGT
>JAFGEF010000128.1 GCA_016931715.1 Sedimentisphaerales bacterium | reverse complement strand
TTGCCTTCTATATTTTTTCAGTTTCTTTTCTCTTTCAATTGCACAATAAATATCAGAAAAATGCTCATAATATACAAGCATATTCACGTTATACTTGCAGGTAAAACCCTGCATTATTTTTTCCTTATGCTGAAATACTCTTTTAAGAAGGTTATTTGTTACTCCAACATATAAAGTACCATTTTTTTTACCTGCCAGAATATATACAAAATAATCTTTGCTCATCTTTATGGATTCCGCAACAAGTGCGGAATGACAACGTTAAACCTTTCCCTTATCGGGAATAACAAAACAATAACCGGCTTTCAAAGTGGTGGGCACAGCCCACCCTACATTTTATTTTTTTTATATCTTTTTACAAATTCTGCATATTGTTCCGGCGTATCTATGCCGTCGCGGGTGCGTTCGACTTTGGCAACAAGTATTCCGTAGCCGGACTCGATTGCACGAAGCTGCTCGAGTTTTTCGGTTTTTTCCAAAGTTGTCTGCGGCAGGGTGGTTATTTTCAATAGAAAATCTTTGCGATAGGCATAAATACCGATATGCCGCAAATACAAGCTTAAATCACCTACGCCGTTACTCTGTCTGTCGTAAGGAATAACCGAACGCGAAAAATATACAGCTCTTCCATTGTTAGCGGTTATAACTTTTACGATGTTGGGATTTGCTGCATCTTCGACTTTCTCGATAGGAGCAGCGAGCGTAGCCATAGGGAAATCGGGATTATCGACGAGCAGTCTGGCGACTTTATCGATGTTTTTCGGATCAATTTCAGGCTCATCACCCTGAACGTTGACGACAACGTCGTCAGGGGATAGGGGATAGGGGATAGGGGATAGTTTTTTTACTACTTCAGCGATTCGGTCTGTACCACTCTGATGATTGACTGAAGTAAGGATACAATCTGCCCCGAACAACTTAGCGGCTGCAACGATTTTTTCGTCATCGGCGGCGATTATTACTTTTTCAGGCAATTTTGCCTTACACGCCTGTTCGTATGTATGCTGGATGAGGAATTTTCCTGTATCCTTGAGGAGAACCTTGCCGGGCAGTCTCGTGGAACTGTACCGGGCGGGTATAACAGCTATAACTTTCACGTACTTTTAAGCCTTTACAAAATTCTTATTAAAAAACGGTTTTTTCAGTTTACTGGACATATTCAGGGAATCCGAAGAACGCGATGCTTATACGAACTCGAAATTCCAACTGGACTTGTATAGTAAAAAGAAAAAACCGTCCTGTCAACAAAGGCTTATTATATTTTTTCAGTAATCTCAAAAAAAACAGCCATCGCGAGGGAAACTAAAGTTGCTTTGGCGTTCACTTAAGCGCTACGCCGGAGAAGCCGTCGTTAGGTACTCCTAAGAAACTAAGATATATGATGACGAGTGGCAGCCTCAAGCGCAGCTTGGGGATGGTTTAACTTTAATTTACCATCCCCCTCCTGATAAAAACCAATCAGGATGAGGATGCCACCCCTTATTCTATCTGATAGTCCTGCAATGACTTTTTAATTATTCAAAAACATCAACTACGGGCGCATTACATTGATTTGTTTCTGAGGAGAAAGGGCTTTAGATTCTTTTTTGACGACAAGCTCTTTATCCAGTGCGAATGAAGCGGTCCCTTTGATATTTCTCGACGAGGCTCCAACTTTAACGACATAATTTCCATTTTCAGCAATCCAGCTCGATGAAGCTGTATCGAAAGAAGCGAGGTCTCTCGCATTTAAGTCGAAATTAAGTGTTTCACTGGCGCCTGGCTGAAGCAGTTTGGTTTTTCCGAATGCTGCCAGTTCCTCACCTGGTTTATTCAGTTTAACTGCTGGTGCGCTTAAGTAAACCTGAACAACTTCACGTCCGGCTGCTTTACCTGAATTTTTAACGTCAACTGATACAGTAACTTTATCGCTGAATTTATTCGAGCTGACTTTAACATTGCTATAATCGAACGTAGTGTAAGACAGGCCGTAACCGAATTCATAGGCTACATCTTTCTTAAAGGTATTGTAATATCTGTAACCTACATAGATATCTTCTTCGTAGATTACTTCCGATGGTCCGCCACCGCCGCGGCCGCCGCCACCGCCAAAACCACCCATCATGCCGCCTCCGCGACCGCCGCGATTGGCTGCCGGCTGTATATTTGGAGTTTCTGTCGTTTTTCCCGGGAAGTTCTCTGCTGAAGGCACATCCTCATATTTAACTGGGAATGTATCAGCCAGTTTACCTGACGGATTCACTTTTCCGCTAATTACATCAGCGATAGCATTTCCAGCTTCCTGACCGGGCTGCCATGCCAGGAGAATCGCGTCCGGGTCATCTCTCCAGCTTATGGTCTCAACAACACCGCCGATATTGAGAATAACGACAGTTTTTTTGCCTTTTGCCTTGAATGCACCGGAAACGGATTTAATCAGAGATTTTTCTATATCTGTAAGATAGAAATCACCATCTTTTTGTCTGTCTGAGAACTCGCCGGAATTTCTGCCAATAGTTACGATTGCAATATCTGATTCATCTGCAGCTTTTTGTATCAAATCGGCAGCAACTGCCATCTCGGGAGCGGATTGACCTCCACCCATCATACCACCGCCACGGCCGCCACGAGCACCACCTGCAGGGGCACTGGTCTGCCTGTTGTCATCATAAGCTTTTTTGACTGATTCATTAACTGAATAGCCGCCGTTTTGAAGACCTTCGATCAGAGCAATTGTATAAGCCGCATTGACATTTCCGCTGCCGGTTCCGCCCTTGATAAGGCTATATGAAGTGTTGCCAAATGCCGCGATGTTCTTAACACCGCCTGAAAAAGGCAATGCTGAATTATTATTTTTAAGCAAAACTATTCCATCTGCTCCAGCCTGACGCGCGGTTTGGGCGTTGGTTTTGAGGTCCGGCTTGTTGGTGAAATTGTACTTTTTATATCTCGGTGTCTTATTGAGAATATTCAATATTCTTTCAATGTTCGTATCCAGGACTGATTCTTTCAGCGTACCATCTTTGACCGCAGCAATAATTGACTGGGTTTGGTTCGGACTGCCGGGCATAAGTAAATCATTACCCGCTGCCATTTGTGCTGCAGGATTACTTCCGCCGCCCCAGTCGGTCATAACGAATCCTTTGAAGCCCCAGTCATCACGTAATACTTTTGTCAAAAGGTCGTGACTTTCTGATGCAAAGGACCCGTTGATTTTGTTATAAGAAGACATAACTGTCCAGGGCTGTGCCTCTTCGACAGCAATACGAAATCCTTCCAGATAAATTTCGCGTAAAGCTCTTTCGCTGACTATCGTATCTATCCGCATTCTATTTGTTTCCTGGTTGTTTGCCGCATAGTGTTTAATCGATGTACCAACACCTTTTGACTGAATGCCTTTAACCATCGCCGCTGTTATTTTTCCGGTAACGAGAGGATCTTCTGAATAGTATTCGAAGTTTCTTCCGCACAAAGGATTACGGTGAATATTCAATGCAGGAGCAAGAAGAATATCAACGCCATACTCAAGAATTTCATTGCCCATAGCCTGACCAACCTTATTAACCAGTTCTGTATCCCATGTCGAAGCGAGTAATGTCGAAATTGGGAAAGCTGTGCAGTAAAATGTATTGTTTGGGTCGATTCTTCTTGTCGGACTGATACGAAGTCCCGCTGGTCCATCAGCTAAAACCATTGGCGGGATTTCAAGGCGAGAGATTCCTGCGGTTGTACCGGCGGCGCCATCGACAAGTCTTTCTGTAGTTGCTACTGCTGTGGCTCCATCGCCGCCAAAACCGCCTCCTGTGCGAGCACCTACAACAAGGGCGGCCTTTTCTTCCAGTGTCATTTTTGATACTATTTCTTTAACATTCATATTGCCTGCTAAAATTTGTGTTGACAAGATTGCAGATATAATAACTATACCGATAAAATATTTTATCTTCATTTTTTTCCTTTCATTCTCATAATGTACATCTCATTTTTTTATAAAGATAAAAGAAGATGTTCAAGTAATATTCTTCCGCCGGTTTTAATCAGTATCTTCTTTCGGGCTGCGATGAGTTTAAATATTGAGTTCGTCAAGGGATTTGATTAGACGAGCGAGAAATGTTTTCAGTATTTTTAGTTCATCATTACTAAAACTTTCATACATTTGTTTTCGTATAGGCTCACTGTCCCTTAAGGCATTTTCATAAGCATGTCGTCCCTTTTGAGTAATAGTTATATGATGTTTTCTGCCATCATTGATATGTTGGTCCCGTTTTACCATTCCATTTTTTTCTAACAATAACAGCATGGCTCGAATAGTGTTGGGATCGGATGCTGCCCGCTTGACAAGTTCCTGTTGTGTGATGCCGTCTTCCTCAGCCAATAATAGAAGCAGCACGAATTGTTTTGCTGTAATATTGTATTTAACGCAGCAGGCATCTGTTAGACGATGCACCTTCTTGGATATTTCCCCAATGCTAATTGGTAAATCATGGATTTTAAGCATTTTGAATCTTTCTCAAATTAATATTCTTACTGAATTTTTGCAAAACTCATATTCTCATTAATATTTTGTTTTTTTTACATAATCAAAGTAACTTTAAATGCTTTGACCGGAAAATCAAGATTAAAGATTAATTCGTTTTGAAAAGTGTTGTGCAATCTCATTCGTGCACAGCCGTCATGTCAGCTATTGGTTATAAGTTCACTGTTTTTAAAAGAACAGGGGACAGGTTTTATATTGCCCGTCCCCTGTCTCTGTTTTACTATTTAAATAAAAGAGGAGCTAACTCCGAAAGATATATACGCCAGTTGGTCCACGTATGGCCTCCGGTGCTCTCACGAAAAGTATAATTGAATTGCTGCTTTTTCAGAATTTCAACAAGGCTTCTTGCGCTTTCGATTAGAAAGTCGTCCGAGCCGCAGCCTACCCAGAATAGTTTCGGATTTTCAGCTTTTAGTTTTACAAACTGTGTTTCATCATTGCTTCCCATGCTCATCACGCCAATGTAATCGAACATAGTCGGATTGCCTGTTGAAACAGCGATTGTGTGACCGCCGCCCATAGACAAGCCGGCAACAGCACGATTCTTTTTGTCTGTAAATACACGGTAGCTTTTCTCGATGAACGGAACAACATCCTTTGCCAGGCTGTCCGGGAAAGCTCCGCCAAATGACATTCCGCCGCCTGTTCTGCCGCGAGCAGAGGCTGGAGCATCGCCGCGTGCCCCCGCGCCGCCTGGAGCAGCAGCACCTGGAGCTGGAGCAGCAGGAGCAGCACCCATCCCACCCATGCCGCCCATCATTCCGCCGCGAGTCTGACCGGCTGCACCGGCAGGTAAACCGTCGGGAGCGGCAGCCTGATTTGCATTGCCGTTAGTCATTACTACAATCATTGGTTTTGCCTTGCCGGCTGCAATCAGGTTATCCATAATTTGTTGTGTACGGCCAAGACTTGTCCATGCGTCTTCGTCACCGCCAGCGCCGTGAAGCAGATAGAGGACAGGGTATTTTTCTGTACTGGTTTCATATCCCGGAGGTGTATAAACGTACATCCTTCGTTTCATGTTCAAGGTAGGAGAATCATACCAGACCTTGGACAATGTGCCGTGCGGGACATCCTTTACTGAATATAAATCACCTTTTTCACCGGGCACTATTAAAACGCTTTGAATATTCGTACCGTCACGTTTGAGCTGGCTGTTGGCAGGGTCCCATACCTGGGCGCCATCTACATTGAATGTATATCCGTATAACTCTGATTCAAGGGGACCTACAGTTACCGACCAGACACCCTGTTCGTCTTTGGTCATTGCTGTTCCGGGGCCGCCAGCGCCAAATGCGCCGCCCATACCACCCCAGTCGCCGCTGACAGATACTGCTGCAGCCTGGGGGGCAGATATACGGAACGTTACCTTTTTGTCGGGAAGTATTTCCGGGGACCTGACAGCGGCCGCTCGTCCCATACCCCTCATTCCTCTGCCTGCCTCTGAGCCTCTGCCCGCCGCACCTGCCGCCCCGGGCTGGCCTCGCTGCGGCGCATTCTGGGCAGCGGCTGTTAGCGATAACACAAGAACGCAGGTGAGTGTAATAATAAAGAATTTTCTGAACAACTTTGCCATAACACAATCTCCTTAAAAAATAATAAAACTGTTTTTTCGTATCGCAGTTAATACTTGAACTTTTTGCAAAACTCTTGTTAATAAGACTATTTTATTTGAAAAGCAATGGAGCCAGTTCTGAAAGATAAATACGCCAGTTGGCCCATGTATGTCCTCCTGAGCTTTCCCTGAATATATATTTAAAATCATATTCCTTAAGAATGCCTTCAAGGGTCTGGGAGCCTGCATAAGCCAGAGTGTCGTCAACACCGCAGCCTACATAGTACAATTTTGGATTTGCATCTTTCAGAACCTTGAACTGTTTTTTCATCTCATCATCCGCATTCCTTGCACCGGCACTAAATACACCAATAAAACCAAACATTGTCGGATTATCCAGCGTTACCCTGAGTGTATGTCCGCCGCCCATTGATAATCCGGCTACTGCACGATTATCCTTGTCAGCAATCACGCGGTAGTGTTTCTCAATGTATGGTACGACATCTTTGGCAAGACTATTCTCAAAACCACCGGCTGTCATGGCAGTCATGCCGCCGCGGGCAGCGGGAGTAGCGCCTGGCGTCCCCATTCCACCTGGAGTCTGACTTGAGCTGACAGGAGCATCTCCTTGAGCGGCTGCCTGATTAGCATTGCCGTTTGTCATTACAACAATCATTGGTTTGGCTTTTCCATGTGCAATCAAATTGTCAAGTATCTGCGGCGCACGACCTAATGTAGTCCAGGCATCCTCATCTCCGCCGCCGCCATGGAGAAGATAGAATACCGGATACTTCTCGCTGCTGCTCTCGTAGCCGGGTGGTGTATAAACATACATACGACGTTTCAAATTTAATGCTGGTGAATCATACCATACTTTGGCTAATGTCCCGTGAGGAACGTCTTTAACAGCGTATAAATCCGAAGCTGCACCGGGAACAAGCAATACGCTCGCATTTCTTGTGCCGTCACGTTTTATCTGGGCATTTGCAGGGTCCAATACCTGTACGCCATCAACACTGAACGTATAACCATAGAATTCAGGATTAAGAGGACCAATAGTTACTGACCATACGTCTTGCTCATCTCTAGTCATAGCTTCCCTTGAACCCATACCTGTGCCCCAGTCGCCAGCGACGGCTACTTCACTTGCTTTTGGCGCTGACAGGCGGAATGTCACCTTGTTATCGGAAAGAAGCTCCGGGGACCTGACAGCGGGACCTCGCCCCATACCCATCATTCCTCTACCTGCCGCTGGGCCTCTGCCCGCCGGGTCTGCCGCTCCTGCTGCACCGGGCTGGCCTCTATCCTGGGCAATTGCTGCAAATGCAAGACATAGTGACACAATAAAAACAAACATTAGCAATAATTTGTTCTTTTCCATGATGAAATCTCCTTAAACTCTAACACGAAAACGTACATTAATGTAATTTACATTAGTTTCTTTATGCCGGTTTAATTTCATTTTATTCGCGAAGCCTGTTGGCATCGAACCTTATAGTGACGCTGCCGAATCTGTGTGTAGAACCGCTGGTTCTGATATCGGGAGCCCTGTTTTCTCCGGCAAGAGGCTGAACTGCCGGTTTGGCTTTGCCATCGAGAATTTCCTTCCTTTAGACATTATTTTACATCCTAAAAATTAATTATTATAGAAAACCTCCTTTGTGCATAAGAGATTTTGTGTATGTACTGCGGATGGATAATCATCTATAATCAGACGTGTTAAAATAATGATAGAATACTTTACATCCCTGTATTCCATTTTTTCTCCAATACTAATATTAAACAGGATTCCTTTGATTATACAGACGCACCGGAGCTTGTAAATATTCGATTCAAGCTCCGGTTGTCTTCTGCCGTCTCATTCATATCCATAAGTATCAAAAAGGAATCAATGCTGGCAAAGTAAAATTATTCTAAAGGATGGCCGTAAGAGATATTATCAATATAGACCAGACCTTTACCTTTCATCGGATTAGCAGTACCACCAACACCTATCGTAATTTTCCTGATTTTTGTCATATCAATGCCAACAAAATCAGTGTAAGGAATCAGCCATTCTGTCCAGCTCAGTTTGAAAACTGCTAATTCCGGAGCTTTGACGATTGCAGTCTTATTGCTGCTGTCTGTAAGAGCAATATACAGTGTATCAAGTGTGTTATCAGCTACTACCGGGTCAGCACCAATGTCAACTACTGTCCAGTCACCTGAGACAGTACCTGTTGTGGTAATACTTGAGAATTCAGCACCGGCATTAACTGTAGTTGAGTTGGCAGATATAAATAATCCTATGCAGACCTCATTAGCCATAGAAATCGTAGCTGTAGTAGGACTGGTTCCAGTATTACTAAACGGTCCCCATGTGATACCATCATCACTGGTTTCTGCAGTAATAGTTGTACCCGAACGAGTGAGTCTGAGCCAAAGCGGCATCGCTGCGTTAGTTGCGTTTAAAGATGCGTCTGTTGCATTTGCAAGAGTGCCGCCTTGTGAGGTACGATTACGGAAATAACCAGATCCTGTTCCATATGCTTCACGGAACAATGATGCTAATGGTGCGCCATTCTCGAGACCACTGCGGATTATAATACCAGCTTTGGCATATGTACCGCCGCCACCCATACTGTCAATGCGTACAGTGATTGATCCATTACCAGTCAATGTCTTATAAGCAAAGCGGTATTGTTCTGTTGTTGTGTAGAAATCTGAACCCAAACCACTCATGGCTACATTATTGCCTGAAACTGTAAATGGACCAGCCTGGCCTCTATAATACAATCGGAGAGTATCAGCTCCGTTCACTTTCAGGTTCTGAATAGCATCAAATGTACGTGTAACTTCTGATTTATTTGCAGTTGAAGAAGTATTGTCGTAATATATTGGCGCAGACTGTTTGCCATTTTGAACTATCGTCTTTTCTGCATAAGGAGGCGGATTATGACCCATTTGTGAGCCGTTCTCGTCTATGCCGTATCCGTCAGACCATGTACTCCATATTTCATTGCCTTC
>JAFGEF010000127.1 GCA_016931715.1 Sedimentisphaerales bacterium | reverse complement strand
CTGTTGAAAAACGAAAGTATGCATTATTATTGATTCGGCCGGCAAAAACAGATTGTCCGCAAATTTATTTGCGACACAGCCTGTTCGCTCGCAATGACATTTCTTATTTTTCTCTGTGACCTCTGTGGCTTGATTATAAATGAACAGCATGGGCTGAAGCCCATCCTACTTGTGCTAAATCGTGTTCATTCGTGGTTTAAATAGTGGATAGTAATTAGTGAATATTATATGGATTCCCGCCTGCGCGAGAATGACAGAGTCGTGGTAATCAATAATTCTGTATAAATCTGCGTTATTCCGTGTCAGAACAAACTGTGTTAATCTGTGTATGGTAAATAATATTGAAATGGTGCGATGCATCGCAACCTACATTTTCTTCGTTATCTTCGTGTCCTTCGTGGTGAATCTTTATTTTTCTGAGATATCGAGGCAGATCATTTTGTTCATGTCACGGATTATGAGTCTGCCGGAGGCGAAAGCCATCGGCGCCCAGGCGTCGGGTCCTTCGAGTACTTTTGCCTGGGCGAGTTTTACATAGCCGGTTGTATTTGCTTCGGCGAGTGTGAGTGTGCCGTCATCGTCCAGGATATAAATTTTTCCATCAGCAATCGAATACGGACCAAGTCCCTGTGTGCCGAAACGATTTGTCCGCGAGCTTGTCCATACGACATTTCCATCCAAATCGAGGCAGGCAAGTTCCTTATCTGGTCGGATTCCATAGATATGATTGTCGTACAGAATCGGCGTATGCTGCTCCGAGCCGAAAACTTTCGAATCGAGCTTGAAAAGCGTCTGCGATGTAATCCTGTCATCCTGCATACTTAAGCGAACCATTTCGGCGCCGGAATTGTAGCCGCCAGACAACAAAATCCGGTCGTCTCCTACAACCAAGGGACATGCTACGTTTGCCAGTTTGATTTTCCAGCCCGGATATTGCCATAAAAGGTTTCCATCTTCCGCTGAGACTGCAACAACGCCATCGCTGGCGCAATAAAGATACATGCGCTTGCCCAGAATATCTGCGGGCATAATTGATGAATGCGTCATTTTCCAGTTATCGGGATTTGGGGTTTGCCAGATAATGTCGCCGCTGTTGCAATCTACGGCTATCATCAGCGAAGTGCCTCCGGGAGCAATAATCGCCTTGTCATTTTCGATAATGGGACATTGTCCGGCGTACCATTCTGGAACTTTCGTCCCGAACTGTTTTACCAAATCAATCATCCACTTGAACTCGCCCGTCGTGGAATCAAGGCAGGTGACATGGCACTTCGGCCCCATTGCAACGATGTACTTTTCCGTCACTGCCGGAACTGTTCTGCTCATGCCGTGATTACGTTTTATTTTTACAGGATATGAATATTGCCAGATGTCTTTGCCGTCATCGAGTGACATGCACCTAATCAGGTCAGCTTCGTTTTGCTGGTCGTAATCGATAACATAGACTCGCCCTGCTAAAACAGCCGCTCCCGCGAATCCTTCACCCAATTGCTTCGACCACAAAACCGGAGGGCCTGATTCAGGCCAGCTTTTAGCTAATGATATTTTTTCCTGCATAGTCGGAGCAATGCTTATACGCTCGTCAACAATCGCATCAAAATTCTCTCCCCTGAATCCGGGCCAGGCTCCCGTCAATGATGACGGCACACCATCCAGTTTGACCAATTTGCCTGTGACAGCTCCTCCCAAATCAACTCCGTTTGAAACAGCTAAATCCCGCTCGCTGGGCAATCGAAGTGCAAATTCAGTTTCTGTGCCCGAAGTCAGCCAAAAGTAAAGCGAGACAACACCCATGACAAAAATAAATAAAGGTATCAAAGCCGGAATACCGTTCGGTAAAAACGAAGTCTTCTTTTGTACGCTGCTTTCCTGCATTTATTCGTTCCTTAAGGCGTCCATCAATCGGCCGCTCAGAGCAAAAGACGCTGCAATCCATATCCACAAAACCGCATTGATACCAATAGCGGCAATTGTTAAATACGGCACATTGGCGCTTGT
The DNA here is from genome assembly GCA_016931715.1 of Sedimentisphaerales bacterium. Lineage (GTDB taxonomy): Bacteria > Planctomycetota > Phycisphaerae > Sedimentisphaerales > Anaerobacaceae > JAFGPS01. The sequence goes on along the minus strand of JAFGEF010000127.1, from coordinate 17,181 downwards.
TGTTCGCAAAGCCGGAGCAACTGCGACAAGAGCCGCTATGATACCACATAGCAAACCGTACAACATCAGGCCGCCGTGCTCGTGAAATATCATTTTTTTCAAAGTTGTTTTGTTATACCCGACAGCCTGAAGCATTGCAAGCTCTCCTCTTCGTTCGAGGACATTTCGAAGCACGACAAGACCTAATCCGATACTTCCGAGAATCATGCCCAGTCCGCCAAGCAATTGAAATATTGAAAGATAAGTATTTTCAACAACCATAAACTGCTCAAGACGCTGCGAGGCCGGTATCAATTCAAAGCCATAGTCTCTTAATCTTGACATGACATTATTTGAAAACTCATCCGATGTCTCCCGTGGAGCATCTATCAGGAATGTTCGATAGCCTTCGTCCGAAGGAAACCGCTTTATAAACTCATTCTCGGAAATCAGCAGGCTTCCCTGGAGAATCGAACTATTAAGAATCCCGACTATAAATAAACGAATCTTCGAGCCTTTCTCATCGACATAATCAATCTCATCTCCGACAGACTTGCCGAGCGCCCAAAAAACAGTTGCATAATCGCCGATAGCAGGAACCACATTTTCAGAAATATTTTGTTCGAGCAGAAGCCATGCGTCATTTTTGACAGCTTTTTGAATTATCTGCCTGACTCCGAACGCACCCCGCTGATTCAGCAATTGAGGCTGCACACCGAGTATTCGCGGCATCTGTGCCTGATTTAAGTTAAGGCAGCTTGCATCATCGCCATCATGCACTCGTAACTGGACAACATCAACTGCCTTAAAGTCACTTTCATTAAGTCTCAATGATTTGCGTCCTGATTCTGTATTCAAATCGTAAAGAAGGCCTATAGTCGATTCGCCGTAAAGAGCAAATCCGCCGGTTCCTGAATCGCGGCGATGCGCATCTGCATCCGGATTCTGCCTGAATACGCCGATAGCAATTACAAGAAATATGCCGCAGGCAAGCAATCCGATAACCGCAAGACTCCTGCCGCTCCGACGTGTGGAGTTTCTTAATCCAAGACCCACCAGTGAAGAAACCGCCCTGTTCCATCGTCCGGCAACCATTTTTAATAACGCATAGCTCAAACTCAGCCCTGATATTAATAGCAACGCTCCGGCGCCGAAAAACGCACCGGAAACAGCCTTGCTGTCACCAGCTCCCGTAAATGAAACTATCAACATAGCTCCGAGAGCTGAAACCGCTGCAATCAATAATCCGATTCTGCTTTTGGAAACTTTATTTGTTTTGAAATATTGCCATCTCAGTGCGCCTGCAAGAAGCTCGCGTGCGGGTCTTTTTAATGACTTGCGAAGTGTAATCCATACTGCAATCATGGAAAATATTACCGCCGCCATCGCTCCCGCAAGCATGGTCGATTGTTTTGCGTGGTAAAGTATTTCCGAACCCCCTGCTATCGATTTCCAGATTGTAGCCAGACCAAATATTATCGCTTTCGTATATAGAACTGCGGCTAATGTTCCGATGGCAGCGCCAAGAATCGCCAGTATGGCGCCTTCGGCCATCAGCAGCCTTTTGATTAACTTCTGCGGCAAACCGACAGCCATTAACATGCCAATCTGCTCGCTGCGGCTTTCCACTCCGAATACGAATACAAGCCCGGTAAGTATTAAAGACGCTATGATTAAAAACATGCTCAAGCCGAGGAATAACTGGCCGAAATCATCTGTGCCGCCGCCTGCTCTGCCGCCAAGCTCACGGACAGGCATGAAGAACAATCCAACGGATGCCGGCTCGACTTTTTTTAATATCTTTTGTGCAATGTCACTTTCAGAAAGATTATCAATCGGGTAACGAACACCAGTTATGTTTCCATATCTGTTAGCCCAGATTTTCTGTCCGGCTGAAAGTGTTACAAATGCTTTCGGCGTGCCCTTATAATCGTCCCAGTATTTTTCATCCTTATCACGTATTTTATCGAGGTCAATTTCAATACCAGGCTCCCAGTCTCTGCAATTTTCCGCATCCGCCAAGCCCGGGAAATCGGGCATAAGTTCAGAATCTATAGCTACTCCCTGTATCGGCAATATTATCCTGACTTTGAAACCAGCACTTTTTTCTTCGAGCTTTCTCATCGGCATCTGAACATAATATTTCAGTTCAATCGAATCTCCGACATTCGCCCCGATATCATCCGCGAGCCACTGATTTATTATAATCTCATCATCCTTCATATCATCAGGAATTATACCATTTTCAACGGCAGAAGGCTGAATAGCCGAAACAAACGAGTATGGAGTAAATTTGTCACGAAGTCTTATTTCGTTCACAAAATATGTCAGGATTCCGACTGAATTTGCATCCGCATTCAATGCCGCCTGCGATAAAACATCATCAATAAAGACACGCCTGCTCCTGATTTCAAAAACACCTTTTAAGTCATATTGATTAAGTTCCAGCTCCGCATCCGCAAGCCGCCATATTTTTTTTACGGCCTTGTTCACTTGATCAATCGTAATAATATTCTTATTATCAGAAATTAAAATAATATTCGCCTCGTCGATTCGGTCTATTTTTTTCTGAAGCCACTGCATCGGAACGAAAGCATTTAACGGCCAAACCTGGTTTGCCTGCAGGCTGAACCGCCCGAAGTCCGCTTCATCTGCAATTGCGGCCACCCTAAGACGAAATGCGATAGATAAATCAGAATCAGGCGTCAAAGGGACATCTCTCGACATGGCAGACGGCTTTTCTATCCTCAGCACAATGTCTTCACCCACTTTAGTATTAAGACGTGCGGCTAACGGCTTATTTAAAACTATAGTATCTGCCGAATCTTTAATAAAAGGATTTTCCCCCTGCGAAAAATCATAGAATTTGTCATCGACTCCGAGAACCTCTATGCTGCTCACCCTCTTCGAGCCGTTATCATTCGAAATCATTCCATTCAATTGCAGAACAGGAGCAGCTTTCGTACCAAGCTCTTTTTCGAGATTATTAGAAAGATTTGAACTGAAAAATCTTCCCTTCGGAAAAAGAGCGAATTTCGCCGGTCCTAACCTGTCATCAGTCAATTTTGCAAGTGTGTACCGAACCGAGTCGCCAATAACAAGCGCACCGGTGAGGACGGACGTACTGACAATAATGCTGAGCAGAACGCCAAGATTCGTCCTCCAGTAAAACACCAGGCTTTGTTTGGCAAGTTTCAGCAGGCTCATTGCATTTTTCCGTTTGTCAGAACGCCGCCATTCAATTCCATTATTTCGCCAACGCGTTTTGCAAGCTCAAGCGAATGTGTCACTACAATTAAAGTTACCTGTTCGCTGCGATTGAGTTCTACGAGCATATCTGCAACGTTCAGGGAGGAATCTTTGTCAAGCGAACCCGTAGGCTCATCGGCCAGAAGCAGCCTGGGCTTATTTATCAAAGCTCTCGCAACTGCAACTCTCTGTCTCTGCCCGCCTGAAAGCTCGCCCGGCCGATATTGCAGAAAGTCTTTCAGCCCGACGTGTTCAAGCAATTCAATAGCTCTCTGCTGAGTTTCTTTTTTGGGAAACATCTTTTTATCGGCAAGAGTTGGTATCAGGACATTTTCAAGAACAGTGCACTGCGGCAGAAGATGATGTAATTGAAAAACAAAGCCGATTTTCTCATTGCGGATTTTTGCAAGCTCATCTTCATTCAGTTCCGCGAGATTTTTCCCATCAAGAATGACCTGCCCCCCGCTCGGCTTGTCAAGAGCTCCGATTATATTCAGGAGAGTACTTTTGCCGCTGCCTGACGGGCCGACAATAACAAGCGATTTGCCATTTTCGACTTTCAGCGTTATATCTTTTAAGACGCACACTGAACCTGTTTCAACAGGCGATTCGAAGCTTTTGGTCACGTGAACAAGCTCAAGCATAATTATCCTCCATGTTTTTGCTGCACAACCCGTTCATAAATATTTTTTATTTTCAAGGCTGTTTTTTCCACACTAAGCTTTTCGAGTAAGGCATCCCTGCCCTTTTGACCAAGGTTATAAGCATAATCGGGATCGAGCAGGAGCGGCTCGACAGCCTTTGCAAGCGATGGAGCATTATTTTCTTTGTACAGCACGCCGCCGCCTGTCATTTCTATTAACTCCGGGAAAACACCGATAGCAGGTTCCACGATTGGTACGCCTGATGCGAGAGCTTCAAGAGCATATAGACCATAAGCAACAGGCTGCTTTTCCGGAACGGACATAACAGATAATGACCGCAAAAATTCATGCTTGGCTTTTTTGCTGAAATCAGCCAGGAACTCCACGTCATTTATTACACCGGCAGAGTCAAGACGCTTTTTAAGTGAATCTATAAAAGGAGCATCATCACTTCTTGCTCCGCCGGAAATACGAAGCCGGGCATTCTGCAATTTTGCATTTTTCTTCAATATTATAAAAGCATCAACTAACGTATCCAGACCTCTATCGCGACATGCCCTGGACAGATAGCCGATGGTCGGAACTTCCGGCGGTTTTTCTCGACAAATATATCCATCAGAAGAAATACCGACATGTACAACCTCGAACACGTCAGGCTTGAGTGATAATCTTTTCTGCATGACTTCGGAATAATACCTGCTCACTGCAATAAACAAGTCAACTTCTTTTGACAGTTCCGCGATAATCTCCCATGACTGCTGTGCATAAAGCTTGCCCAAGCCATCTATGAAGCCGTCCTCATCCTGAAGCAGACATACTACAGGTACGCCGACTTTTTCCTTTATCGGCTTTAACAGACCTATTAAAAGTATGTTCGATAAAGTGACAATATCAGGCTTGTTCTCATCCTGAGTGAGCCAGTCAACAAGCCTGTCCAATTCCTTGACCTGCTTCCCATGTTCACCTTTAAGCATGGAAATAGTCGTTTCAGCCAAATCTTTTGCGCTTGTCATACCGGCTTTGCGGCCTGCCCAGCGAAGAAGTTTCGGATTATCAAATATCTTATCGAGCCAGCGAGGGGTTTTCCGGAATATCGGAAGTTTCTGCTGGAGAAAAACGTTTATGCCCCCGAAGAAAATCGGACTGCTTCGGGCGACCTCCTTCTCATCGACCTGCATAGGCAAATACATAGGCAGCAGCAATATTTCATGCTCCAGCTTTCTCATTGCATTTACCAAAGCGGCGTCACGCTGACAGTTTTCACAATAAAAACTGTCCCCTGAACTCGGAGTCAAGTGAGCTATTTTCATTTTTTCGTCCCAAAAGCGTAAATATACCCGTCATCACATCCGACAACAACCATTCCCTGGGCAACAGCAGGCGAAGAATTTATTCCCTGGCCTGTTTCATAAGACCAGATTTTGCTGCCATCAGAAAGTTTAACCATATAAATTCGACCGTCATTCGAGCCGAAGATTACCTTATCGCCGCATATAACAGGCGAACTGTCAACTTCACCCAAAGTCTGAAAAGTCCAGATTTTCTTACCATCATTACGATTTATGCAGTGCACATGTTCGTCACGACTTCCCACGACAATATAATCCTGCCCAACAGCCGGAGATGAGAAAAACGGTGAATCACTTTCAGTATATTGCCAGAGTATTTTTTCAGTCTTAATATCGGCTTTAATAAAGATATTGTCATAATTACCGACATAGACTTGTCCATCGAGAATAGCGGCGGAAGCGGCGATATACGAACCGCCTTCAATCTTGGCAGCCTGTTTGCCGTTTGATAATGAAACAACATGAATTACAGAATCGCAGCCGCCGAAAACAGCATATTTCCCCTCGACTGCGGGCGAACCATTTATATAATTTTCGGATTCGTATTTCCATACAGGTTTGCCGTCTGTTGAGTTGACGCAATGCAGAAAATTATCGTAACTTCCAACGATAATCCAAATATTTTGTCCATCCGGTGAATAAGTCCAGTTTGCTGCCCCGAGAATTTGGCCATCGGTTTCGTATTTCCACTTGAACTGACCGGAGTTTGCGTCAATTGCATATAGAAAACCACCGGATGAACCTGCATAAACTACGCCGTTAATACATAAAGGAGCTGCTTCAACTGCATCATCGGTTTTGTACACCCAGACTTTTTCGCCGTTGTGCAAATCTATTGCATAGATATTACAATCGCTGGAGCCGACATAAATAAGGTTGCTGTCTATGACAGGAGAAGATTTAACCGCCCCTTCAGTTTTAAATTTCCAGATTAAATCAAGTGATTCAGGCAATTCACCCTGCGCCCTGCCCAAAAGTCCCTGCGAGCCTCGAAACATGGGCCAGTTATCTTCATTAGGGATAGTTATAGGTATAGGAACAGCATTAGGAAGGTGTTTATTTTTTTTAACTATTTCTGCCCATATTCCTAATACTATTGCTATGCTTATTAATACTGAAACAAATAAAATAATCTTCCTTGAATTATTCATACATGCAATAATAACTTATTCTTTCGTGTCGGGCAATAAAACCTTTAAAAGATGCCCTAAAGTGTGATTTTATGGAAAAATACTATTTTTCGGAATTTTTTGACGATTTTCTTGTAATAAAGTCTTGCTTTTAACGTCTATATCATCAGAATGCTTTTATGATAAAAGTTGATTATGAGAGATTTTTGTCAGGCGTTTAATATGGGAAATTTCTGATAATTGAAAGGTGCTTAATGAAGAGAGCTAAACTCATTTATATTATTATTGCAGCATTGATAGTATTCATATGCGGGATAATATGGATAATATCCAAAGATCCTCAGGAAAATATTGGTCCGATGCCTGACTCTGAACTGGTATTAACAAAATTGTGGAATGGAGAAGTTGTGCGCGTGCCAGGACTGCTGAAAGTACCGCAATGGATGAAAAAGACTGGGGAATATCGCAGGTTATTGGCAAGAGGTTATGTCTCAACTTTAACATGGAAGGATTTTGAAAGCAACTCGTATGTTGCACATGTACTTGGCCGGATGAAAGATAAGGCTGGAAAACGCTTTGTCTGCTTTTCCAGCATGGTAAAAAAAAGACCTGATGGCTCGCTTGAAAATACTACATTGTTAGCCGGAGATAATGAGCCGTTTGAGTGTAGTATTTTTGATGAGAAGGGTAACAAAATTATATTTGTGTCAAGAGGAAACAATGGTGGTTATACAGTTTCCTTTTTTGAAAATGATGAAGATAAATTTGTGAAGGAATGGGAAATAAATCCTGAATTGAATATATATAGTGAACAAGTACGTAACGAGAATGGAAATTATCATTTTACTTACAATATGAGAGAAAATCGCTGAGATACAATCAGTTTCAGGAAATGAATGATGTCTGATAGATATTCACACTATAAATGGAGTTTTTTTGAAAGATCAAAATATTTTCATTTTTTTGAGGATTTATGTCAACCAAATTTACATTCAATACGTCTATACTATAAATATCCTTAATGATAATGAAATTGGTTTTTATTTAAACAAAGAAAAAAAACAATAGATAGGAAATAATAACATGCCAACTCGAACTCTTTCTCTGGGTGTTGTACTTCTTTTTGGTCTTTTATTTTGATGCTCGCAAATAGAACTGGCTAAACCAGAAGACTGGATAACACGTTACGCCGGTAAAGAAGGAATAATATTAGACGGCCCGGAAGGTTCGGTGGGCGTTGACGTACCTAAGGATATAAACGGCCGGGCTACAATTCATATCTACGATACATATTATAAAAATACCGAATGCAGAATTATCGCAATCGATAATTCCGAGAAGATTCATATACCGAAACAGACAAGCATATTAGTGCCTGAAAAACAATATCGTTCTACGAATGGGATATTTCCGAACCTGAAGTTATCACAAATCAAGGAATTCCGGTTTCAGACACGAGTGATAACAAACGAACAGAAATAAATAAATTTAGGAAATTAAATTCGAATAGTTATGTAAAAGACAAGGGATTACTTTTTTGTGAACTGGCTTCTTGCTTCGGCGATGAGTTTCATCATCTGGTCTGCCTGGGACTGGATTTTCGGATCGGAATTAGTTACTCTTGAGTTCCATTTGGCATATTCCCTGTTCAGATGTGCCCGCGCTCTTTCGCCTGTCATATCAGAAGTTACGCCGAGGATGGTCTCAAAGTCTGTTGTATCAAGCATATCGAAGGGAATAATTTTTTCCATCATCGTTCTGAATTTTTCGCCGTCAATCTCCAGCAAACTAACGATGTCTCTGAGCAGATGCAGTTCCTGCGTACCTACAGAGCCGCCTGTTTTCACTGCATTCAGGCAAAAATCCAGGATATCATATCTTTGAGCGAGCGGCACAATCTCTGCAATCTCCATACAAATATCATATGTATTCAGAATATTTCCATCTTTAAAGAAGGCAACCGTTTCATCGAGCGCTTTTTCGAGATTTTTCCGGGCAGTATCGGAAGTATGCGATTTATTAATATTTTCCCTTGCCCAATTCTTTATAAACTCGATTTCGCAGTCATCAAGTCTGCCATCGGCGGCGTTTATGGAAAATGCGAGCGCGACCGCAAGAGTTTTCGAACGCTCGATATTTTCCTGCAAGTCCAAATAGCCGAAATAAAGATTCTCATGCTCGTAAATGCACTGAGCACAGGCAAGCTCCTGTCTATTTTCGGCGGAAAGTATGGCAATAGTGAACTGCAGCACCCTTTTGCCCTTTCGCGGCATAAGAATCTGGTCAATCCTGAGCCTGGCAACATTTGTCCATTGCGACAGAACAGTCACTTTATTGGGAAGTGTGCCGAGATCAGAAGTGAAACAGAAATTCTGAGAATCACCGCCTTGCTCAGTCCAGGCGGATTTAGCTTTTGCCTGAACAGGCTTTTCTTTTTGCATGCCGTCTGTTATATCCAGAATATTGATTCTTAAAGACGAGTGAAGTCTTTCGCAGGGTGTATGTATTGAGCCGCATATTTCAACGGCAAAGGCATCGTACACATCTTTGCCGTCCTTATGTATCGCAGGCTGAACTCTGCAATTCAGCACGTTCAAATCAACCTCATTGCTTTCGGAGTGTGATATCCCGAATTTCTTGGGCAAAAGATCCAATATTCGGAACTTTATATTCGATATTATGGACAGAATAACTGCTTTTCGTCCCTGCCCTTTCAAATCGAGGGAAAAGAAAACCGCGATTGCGGCGATTATGAAAAGTATAAACAGTATTACGCCCATATTTATTCCTGTTCTTCTCCTTATGCGAGCTAACTGACTTTGGAACCAGCTAACTTTTTGCTTTCATCTTTAGTATTTTCCTCGAGCATCTGGCCTTTTTTATTCAGGCCAAGCGCGACTTCGAGAGTTCTTCCCGATTCCACATCCTCGAACCTGCAATGCATTCTCTGATTAACATCGTAACTGTAAGTTACTTTAATCGGGCACTCTGCAGGTCTGTCTTCAGGAAGCTCGAATTTATGAGTAGCAATCTTATTTACATATTCGACCGCTGTATCTTCACCCTGTGTGATTGTCACCTCAACAGCATTTTGTCCCTTTGAAACTGTATAAAAGGTCTGCGTTGCCTCACACGGCAAAGGAGTATTTTTATGTAAAATTATGCGGTTCTGAATCACACGTTTTCCGGTTTCCTTATCAATCGGGGCACATATTGTGCCATAGCTGTGATTGCAGACATCAACGAGGTTAATGTCTTTCAGGCCGCTTGCGACACCGGCAGCAACTTCCTGCGGTTTTTCCCTCAGCATCACAAGACCGGCGTGAAGAGCTGCTCCAAGAGCTACACACTCATCCACGTTTACGGATGTCTCAGGAGAGAAACCGAATATTTTCTCAAGTCTCTGTGATACAATCGGCATTCGCGTGCTTCCGCCGACCAGTAATACCGTACTTATTTCAGAAGGCTGAAGATGAGCCTCTTCAAGAGCTATTTCAACAAGGATGTCGGTGCGTTCCATTAATGAAGTTACCGCTTCTTCAAACATCTTGCGGGTTATTTCTATTCTCATGCTCCCTGCTGTTCCATAAAGCATTTTCTTCGCGACATCACGGCGTGACAGGGTCTTTTTAATGTCTTCCGCCTCGTCCTCATACTTCGCGCGGTCTTCTTCAGAAATAATCAGTTCCGCTTTGAATTTGTCACGATAGCTTTTTTCAAGAATTTCAAGTATTTTATTGTCATAATCGATTCCGCCAAGAGCATGATCGCCCTGCGAGCAGATAATATCCATCTGATGTCCCTTGACATCCATGATAGTAACATCGAAAGTTCCGCCGCCAAGGTCATATACGAGCACCTTTCCGGAAACCTTGCGTGTTGTTGCATAATACAGCGCCGCTGCGACAGGCTCGTTGACAATTCCAATAACATTCAAGCCGGCCAATGCGCCTGCTTCCATCGTTGCTTTTCTGCGAACTTCGTCAAAATGAGCGGGCACTGAAATAACGGCATCTCTAATTTCGCCATGTTCGGCAGAGCAGTCCTGTTTGAGTTTTTTGAGAATCAGGCTCGAAAGTTCCACAGGAGTCCAGTCTTTTCCATCAATATTCTTACGGTAATCTGTATCTCCCATATGCCTCTTTATCCAGCGAACGGCTCTTTTGGCATTGAGACGACGTGAGTTAATCGCCTCGATACCTACGCGAATTAAACTGGCATCATCTTCATCAAAGTAAATAGCAGACGGCATGATTCTATCTCCGTCGGCGTTTGGAATAATCTCCGGCTTTCCAATAGCATTTAGAATTGCCAATTCCGAAAAAGTCGTACCAAGATCTATTCCCACTATATTACTCATCATATATCTCCAATAATGCAACCATTAAATCCTGCCCTGGTCCGTTAATTAAAAATCACGCGTATAATCTGACCTGAGCGGGACGTACTATTTTTACATTTTCCTCGTCAATATAAAACTGATAACCGGGTTTTAATACTTTTTCAATTTTTCCCTTTTTATCAGGATCCTGACATTTTGTTCTTTCTTTTATTGCTTCAGCAGATTTTTCCTGCCCTCGATAGTCACTGTTCACTTCAGGCTCGAACTGCTCGATTCCGCTTGATTCAAGTGCAAAAACCAGCTCGTCATGCACTTCCTCAAGATGTGCTGCCTGGTTATCTTCTTCCGGCAGGTTTTCCATCCGGGTTTCAATATTATCAATGCATCGAATAATCCTGAGACAAAAAGTCTTTATTATGTTCCAGTCATAACCATCCTGGTACCTCTCTAACCTGTTCTGCTGATTTGCCGCATATTCGCGAATCGCAGAAACCTGCTGGGTAAGGTCTTTAAGCGTATTGTCAATCTGGTTCGTATGCCCTTTTGTATGTGCCAAATCGACATTATGGGCAGCAACTTTTTCGCTCTCTTTTTTAACTTCAGGACTGATAATTTCTTTTTTTTCTTCGTTTTTCCGCTGCGTATCTTCCGCTTTTATGGCCGGATTAGTTTCCTGCAGTTCCTTCGGATTTTCGTTATTTATATTTTCGTTTTGCAATCGGCTTTTCGCTGGAATACGTTTCCTCTGTCTTAATCCGCTCTTTTGTTCGGAGCCGAACGAGCCGGCATATTGCCAGCCGGAATTTACCAGAACATTCGGCAGGTCCTTAAAATCCTGCTGCGTCTCTTCGGACTTGTCTTGAGGAGACTTGTCATTTTCGTTCTTATTTTCTTCCCGTGCGTTATCATTTTCCTGATTTTCAGTCTGCTCATCTTTCCTGTTCCCGGGAAAGACCGCATTTTTTAATTTTGAGATAATTTTTATAAATACTCTGGCAATACTCAGCAAAATAGTCCAGACTGTGAGCAATCCGCCTGCTGATGCACACGCAATAGAAATATTATACAAGAACTCTCTCTGTTCCTTTTGCTTTTTATTTTCTACTATTTTTTCCCGCCAGTTTCTGCCGTAAAACTCGTCAACGAACGGATAAGCAGTCATTCCGCCGGCAGCTAATTTATCCATATCAGCTTTTAATCTTTCCTGCTGTTCCTGAATAATCTGCTCAGGTGATTTATTTCCGTTCAGGTCCAAACCTGCCGGCAGCACAGTACGTTCTTCCGCAGGCAAAAGCATCCACTCTTCATACAGCTTTATATACTCACTTGTTTCCGAGCCGTACTTAAGCCTGTATTTAGCTGCTTCCTGCTCCTGGAGCCGGCGTTCAGAAACCACCCACCAGAGCGTGCCGCCGCCTGCGCAGAATAAAAACAAACCGATAATGAAAGATTTCAAATGCATAATCGTTTAAATCCAAGTCTATTTGGAACTGTAGTTCTCAGCAAAATCCTCGTTTTCTGTTGTTCCGTAAACCTGGGTTACCCGAAGAACTTCTTCTATCGTTGTAAAACCCTGTTTTACCTTTATTAGTCCGTCCTCGTACATGCTTCTGCTGCCGCTTTCATAAAACGCATGTCTCATATTGTTAATCGAGGAATCCTTGTTTATCATGTCTCTAAATAATTCATTTACAATCAATAATTCGTAAATACCGGCACGTCCGACATAACCTGAACCTCTGCACTGGTCACAGCCTACACCGTGGAAAAGCTGATCCTGAGTGATTCCTGCTTTTTCAACATATTTCTTTATATGTTCTGAAACCTGGTAAATCTCTTTGCACTTGGGACAAATCTTGCGAACCAATCGCTGTGCGAGAACCGCGTTCAATGAAGCCGCAATCAGGTATGAATCTATTCCGATATCAACCAGTCGCGTAATACTGCTTGGCGCATCATTCGTATGCAGTGTCGAGAGAACCAAATGTCCCGTCAAAGCGGCCTGTACCGCAATACGGGCGGTTTCGTTGTCTCGTATTTCACCAATCATAATTACATCAGGGTCCTGACGAAGCAGGCTTCGCAGCGCAGCGGCAAAATCAAGCCCGATTTTTTCGTTTGCCTGTACCTGATTGCAAAATTCAAGCTCATACTCGACAGGATCTTCCACTGTTGATATATTCAGTTTGTTGCCATCCATTTGAGCCAGCGCTGAGTACAGGGTCGTGCTTTTACCCGAACCTGTGGGACCTGTAACAAGCATAATACCATGCGGCATTTGAACCTGTTCATGGAAAATTTCCTCGATATCTTTCTCCATACCAAGCTGCTCAAGACCGCGTAAAATGGATTTGCTGTCCAGCACACGAATTACGACTTTTTCGCCGTGATTTGTCGGCAGCGTTGAAACACGCAGGTCAATCGCCCTGCCGCCAACTGATACTTTAATTTTACCATCCTGGGGCAGACGCCTTTCGGATATATCGAGATTTGCCATTATTTTAATACGTGAGACAATAGCCGGATGCATTTTCAGAGGGGATTGCATCGTCTCGAAAAGGACACCGTCTATACGGTATCTTGTCTTCATTGATTTTTCCTTCGGCTCGATGTGAATATCGCTGACGCCTTCACGCACGGCGTTGCTGATTAAATAATTTACAAATTTAATAATCGGCGACTGGCCTGCCATTTTTTCAAGGTCTTCGGATATGTCATCAACGTCCTGCATTATCTCGACATCTGTCATATCACTAATGATATCATCAAGATTATAATCAGCCTTGTCTTCACAAAGTGTCTTGCAGATTTGGTCAATTGCTTCGTCTATGCAAACGACAGTCTCGACATCCATATTTGTCTGTCTTTTAACATCTTCGATAACAAAAAGGTCGCCGGGATGACTTGTTGCAACGACGAGTTTTTCTTCCTTGAAACCAATCGGAATAATCCTGTTATTTTTAATATATTCCGGGTCGAGCTTGCCAAAGGCTTCCTTATCAATTTTGTCAGGCTCTATTTCACGAAATTCAAGGTTATACAAATTCGCCCGTGCAATCGAAACATCAGGCTCTTTTGCAAATCCTTTTTCCGTGATTATTTTAAGAACATCCCGATTTGTTTGTTCCTGCAATCGCCTTATTTCGGACAGATGGCCCTGGTTAATTTTACCCATATCGAGGAGTACATCTGCAATGTCTCTGATATGAACAGCGGAATCCTGCTCAGGAGAATACAGGTTTGAAAGTCCGCAAATCTCCTCAAGACCGCCGTTATCTGAATAATCATCTGCGAGATCCAGCCCCTTGGGCTCTTCTTTTGTCTTAAAACCAAAAATTCGTGCCATAACATCTAAAATATAAGTAATAGCATACAGATGTAGCAAATTGCGTCCTAAAAATATAAAATAATAAACGCGAAATGCTGATAAAAAATTCTATACACTATCTCTTATCTTCTATCCCCTAAATCCTGCCTGTTAATAGCTATTTCTATCGGACTTAATTACAGTCCGATACAATAATAAATGTAAGTACGGCTTACGAAAGTGATTATCGGGGATTTTAAGACACGACTTGATTTGATTTTATACGTTTTGGAATGTTTTAAAATTGTTTTAAAAAATGTACTTCTGTTTGTATTTGCGAGCTCATCCGATTTCTCATGACAATTGCGAGCCGCTATTCCTATTCATGTCATAGCGAGCGATTCGCAGAATCTCGCGGCAATCTCAAACACTCGCCATGTAATGATTCTATTTAGTTTTAGTTTGCGCCAAGGTATTCGTTTGGAATAACCTTTAGGTTGTCCAGGTAAACTGCATTATCTTCTTGGCTTCCGCTGCTCCCCTGATAAATAATCTTTATGTTGTGATTTCCAGCAGGCAAGCTTCTCTGCTCAGTCCTCCAGTCAAGGTTTCCTGACCAGCTTTTTATTCCCTTGTTGTCAATGTAGAGAATGGCATTGCCAGAAGCAGGTATAGTGGTTTTTATGTCAAAACTTAAGATTCCTGCAGATTCCATATTTACGCCAAATTCCAATTCACTTGAGCCGCTGCCATAAATTGGCCCTGATTTAGCATGATAATGGTCTATTGTTGTTATTATTGGTGGCACTCCTCTTCCTCCGCCTGTTGTAATTGTTTCTGTTTCTTTTATTAATTCCCATGGCGAGCTTGAATTGTTTTTCAGCCATATGTTGAAGTTATTATCTTCAAAATCTTCCCTTAAACCAAATCTTGCATTCATTGGCTGGTTTGGATTCATTCTATAAACTTCTGCTGCAACAGCTTCGCCATCTTCTAGAGTTGTTGCATTATCAGTCATTCCAATTTCTTTGTCTTTGACTGAATAAACATCTCCTCTGCCTGAGCCTGTGTCTAAGTAAGGGGCAAATGCGTCTAAATCATTTGCATCGACTTTTCCGCTTCCATCAATGTCAGCAACTTCTCCTGTTCTTGATATTACAAAGTAAGCGTATGGCTCGCCCATTACAATTGTCTTTGCTGTGTTTGGGTCTGCTCCTGAGTTTGTTGTTGCAATATTTTCGAGCTGGATGTCTTGTTTTTTATTAATGTATTTCTTTAAGTCCCTGGCTGGATATTTTGAGTTTGTCAGGCGAGTTAAGTTAGGGTCATAGATGTCTATCTTGTTTGGGTCATTTCCTTCAAAGTCCAGCATGTTAGGGTCAAATTGCTGCAAAGTTAAAGGTCCTGCAAAACTTGTTGTTATTGTGTTTGGGTCCTCTGAGTTAGGGTCGTTTGCCCATAATCTCAGGAAGTTTTCTGAATCAATTATTGAGCTTGGGTCGCCTGTTATTGTTAATGGAATTAAAATATCTTTTCCTGGATCTTGCGGATTTGCCTGGGTTAATAATTTGTATTCATCTATTATTATTGTGCCTGGCTCATCTGGATCTTGGGTAAATTCCATTACAGTTGAAGTAATTTCTGAATTTAATCCTGAACTACTTGTAAAAGAGATATCATTTGCATCTATTCCTTCTAAGTTTCCGCGTGTTTCAATGTAGGCCCAGTTGCCCATGTGTTGGTGTGGCTTGTTTGGGTCTGTGCGAAATTGCGGGACAAAATTCTGGATTATGATTGTTGGCAGGTCTGGGTTTATTGCAACTGGGCTTGAATTAGGGTCAATCGGCTTGACAGGAGCTTGCAGGGTTTTGAAGTTTTTTGTTGAGCCTGCTGCAGTCTTCTCTGAGTTTTTAGCTCTTGCAAAATACATGTAAATTGTGCTTGGGTCAAGCCCGCTTATATCAGAAGAAAATTCAGCTCCTTCGGTTGTTGTCTGCCAGGGTGTTTCAATCTGGGTTCCTCCGTTTGTGTAATAGACAAAGCTTGTTTGTGCAGAAGTTGTTGTCGGGTTTCCATCGTCTTCTAAAAGTGCAAGTAAGCTTCCGCTGCTGTAAGTTATGTTTTTTGCATCGAGGGTTATTACAGTTGGAGCTGCAATAGTATAAGTTGTTGTTAGTTTTTCTGTGTCTCCATAAGCTGTGCCTGCTGAGTTTGTCAGGTAAGCTACTATTTCATATTGGGTGTTTTGAGATAATCCGCTTACATCTGCCTGGAATGTGCCTTCGCCAGAGCCTGATATCTCGCCTGTCTGCATCCACTCCGAAGATGATGCTGGCTTGTAAAAGAAGCCTGCAGACCAGGTTGTATCGCCAGCAGAGTAGCCATCATCGCCGACAACAGCAGATGCTGTAAATCCTGTCGGTGTCACATTGACAGGTTGCTCTGTGTCAAGAGTGGCGAGGGTGATTGTTTGTATTGGTGTGAAATGAATTACACCTGTTGTGTAAACTTCATCAGAATTAAATGTTCCAGTAGGCATTGGAATACTTGTGGTTGTTTTCAAATCATAAGTATTCCCATTAATGTCCATAGTTACATCTTCATTAGCAAATGCGGTTTCCTCATAAATATCTACTAAATTTATAGTTAGTTCATTGTTAGTTAAAGTAATTGGATCTCCAGAATCGGTAACAAAACTGAAATAGACAGTTCTATCTGTCTGACTATTTTCTGGAACTACATCTATCATAAGTTTTTTATCATCAACAATTGAAAATATTTTGCATGTAAAATTGATTCCGGGAAAAGGTGGAGCTTCCTTATAAACAAAATCAAATCCATCATCAAATCCTTCTGTGACTTCAGGAGATTCTCCATAATGGGAGGTTACATATTTATTGCGAGTATTCCCATACTTAGTTGTATTCCACATCTGTAATTTTCCAATTGAAGCATCAGCATTAGTATTAAACATAAAGGGAAGTGCGACTGCTGCTGCAGTGGTTAAGATGTTTTTTCTCGCATTTTTAACAGATTTTCCAATACCTTTTACTATACTCTCCAGACCATCTATAAGCTTATTTTTCATGTAAAGGTAGAATAAATGGGGACAGCCACCATTTTTTGAACTCTTTTGTAGAAGCATTTTTGTGAACATAACATATTTTATCCTTTAGAATGT
>JAFGEF010000126.1 GCA_016931715.1 Sedimentisphaerales bacterium | reverse complement strand
TGAAACAAAATGAAAGGCGGCGCCCGGATTCGAACCGGGGAATAACGGTTTTGCAAACCGTCGCCTTAGCCACTTGGCTACGCCGCCGTGAGAATTTTCTACAAATTCAGCATAAGTGTACTGGACTTTGCTCATTTCTGCAACAAAATTTGAGCTTTATATATATTAAATTGACTTTTTTTGAACTATAACATTTTATCTGCGTAGAAAATATAAAGTCAAGCAGTGGTGATTTACTATACTTTTTACCCTATTGAATAATTGTGATTTTTCAGGTTAAAATCGTCAAACAAAAATTAGCCAATGGATTTTGTTCAAAAACAGAATCGGAAGCCTGGAAATTCGTATTTTTTTAATCCTTATATATACGAAGTAAGGAGTAAGCATGTGTTTTGCTTTAAAAAGAAGAGGCAGATAATGGTTTTTGTCTTTCCTTTTATAAGTTTATGTAGTAAAATAAAGGTTTTGGGTAATTTGAGAAATAATTATTAAGTCTAAATAAGTGTTTATGAAAAGATGATATTAAAAAAGAAAAATTTTATGATTAATAAATCCCTGCCGGAATCATTACTTTTTTTTGCATTATTCTTTGTGATTATTGGACTATTAGGAGGGTGTAAGTCCCCTGATGAGCTTGTGGACGAAGCAGATAGAGATGCTTACGCCATAATCGAAGAGAAATGGGATCCGAACTTCGGTGAAATGACAAATTATAAAATTAACGACTCTATTGCTACTCTCGATGAAATTTCAGAATTAATACCGCCTTCCGGAGTTTTATCTCTTAAAACCGCAGTCGAAATCGCCACTAAGTACAGTCGAGAATATCAATCTCAAAAAGAGTCTCTTTATACATCTGCGCTGAGTCTTACATCTACCCGTCATCAGTACGAACGTCAATGGTTTGGTACTTTTGACGCGAGGTATAGAAATAGCGCAGGTACAGAAAGCACATCTGTTTCTTCCAGTGGAGGAGTTGACCAGGCATTTATAACGGCTGGAGGTATTTTAGCAAATGCAGGGCTTTCCATTGACTGGACGCGTTTTCTTAACGGTGATCCATATACTACTTTGGGGTCGGTTCTGACTTCCAGCATAACAGCTCCTTTATTGGGGCGCGGCGGAGCTAAATCGGCATGGGAAAACCTGACGCAGGCTGAACGAAATATGTTATATAGAATTCGCACGTTTAATCGGTATCGCCAGACTTTTGTAGTTAATATAATAAGACAGTATTATCAGGTTTTACAGCAAGAGGAAAGTTTGGAAATAACCAGGGCCAGTTATGCAAGGCGTCTTGATTCGACAAGACAGCTAATGATGGAAGTCGAAGTAGGCCAAAGAGCTCAATCCGATGCAGATGAAGCCAGGCAGACAGTACTTTCGGCTGAAAACAGCCTTGTTTCCGCAGAGCAGCGATATGCTCAAACACTTGACAGCTTTAAAATAACTTTGTCTTTGCCAATTGATGCCAACATTGTATTGGATCCCAACGAATTAACTGCCCTGGATAATCTTGGTGTAAGCCAGCCTGAATATACTTCTGAAGATGCAATTCAGCTTGCTTTGGACCGGCGTCTTGATTTGGCAAATAACAGAGATACACTTGTAGATACCGAACGTAAACTCGCCCTGGCTGCTGAAGGTCTCGGGATACAGGCGAACCTGGTTGCAAGTTCAAATGTAAGTTCGCCATCCGGAGAAACAAATTACGAGAGGCTGCAGTTTCATGAAGGCACATATTCGCTGGCTTTAGAGACTGACTTGCCATTTGACCAGTTATCCCAGCGCAATTCATATCGTGAAGCGCTTATTTCTCTGCAGCAGCAGAAGAGAAACTTCGATGAGGATTTGGAAAATATAAAACTTGAAGTGCGTCAGGCTTATCGTGACCTGATTGAGACCACTCAAAGTTATGAAATTCAAAAGATAAGTCTGGAATTAGCCAGAAGACGAGTTGATCAGCAAAGGATGTTACTGGAGCTTGGGCAGGGCACCGTGCGTCTTTTACTCGAATCGGAAGATGCGTTAGTACAGGCTCAAAATGCAGTGACGCAGGCATTGATAAATCATACATTAGCCAAATTGAGCTTTTTCAGAGACATAGGAGTTCTTGAAGTTAAACCAGATGGTATGTGGGAGCAAAGCAAAGAATGAGTGCGAATAATACAAATGTAAGTTTATCAAATAAACCAGATCACTATAAACCCAAAAAGGGCAGGGCGGGGATGTGGGTATTTATTATTCTTATTCTGGCTGCCTTAGGAGGTGCAGGTTTATGGGCAACTACGAGAATGAATACCCCGATTGATTTAACAAGTGGTACTTATACAGTTGGCAGTGGGCCGCTGACAATCACTGTAACCGAAGGCGGAAGTATCAGGGCTTTCAAATCCGTACAATATAAGGTACAGGTCGAGAGAAACAGGGATGTTTCCGAAATCACTATTCTCAGTGTAGTTCCAGCCGGTACATATATCTCTCAGGATGATGTGGATAAAGGCAAGGTATTGGTACAGCTTGACTCTTCAGTTCTGGAAGACAGGCTTGTGCAGGAAAAATTGTCACTTACAAGCGCCGAGGAGAGAGTAACTTCGAGCCAGGAATCATATAGAATTCAATTGATAGATAATGAAAGTTCAATATCAACCGCAGAGTTAAATGTGAGATTTGCCCTGTTGGACCTCCAGAAATATCTTGGAGCGGAACTGGCGGGACAGCTTATGAGTGAAGTAGATAAATTGCTTCCGGCTGCTGATTCAAATGAAGTAGGTAATGGAACGGAGAACATAAAGCTTTCGGATTTGATTTCTCCTTTAATCGAGAAAATCAAGAAGGATCCGAATGTATTAACAGGTTCATCCGCATGGCAGCAGTGGAAATCAAGGCAGGATGATATAGTTATAGCTGAAGGAAACCTGAAAACCCAGCAGGATACATTAGCGGGTACAAGAAAACTTCATGATGCTAATTATGTGTCTGACCTTGAATTACAGAGAGATGAGCTTACACTGAAAAGCCGTGAATTTTCATTACAGAATTCTCAAATAAATCTGGCTTTGTATCTGGATTATGACTTCCCGAAAAACGCAGAGCAGTCACTAAGCGATTATATTGAAGCCAGAAGAAGGCTGCAGCGCACATATGCACAGTGCCGGTCAAGGGAATCACAGGCTAAAAGCAGTCTGAGCAGTGCCATGTTAACTCGTGATGAGCAGCAAAGTCAGGTAAAGCTGTTAGAGCAGCAAATACAATTCTGCACAATCAAAGCTAAAGCCCCCGGCCTGGTTGTTTATGGTGAAGGAAATCAAGCTGATGCTATGAGAATGATGCGTGGCGGCGGCGGAAGGACTACGGGCGGCAGTGGAATAATTGCTGAAGGTGAATCTGTTTTTCCTGGCCAGACAATTATCTCGATGCCTGACATGTCTTCCATGGTTGCCGAAATCAGTGTACATGAAACAGAAGTCGATAAAGTTCGTGCCGGACAGAAAGCTACCATAATTATGGATGCTTTCCCTGATATGGTGCTGGATGGTGAAGTTATAGAAGTGGCACCATTGCCGGACCAGTCGAGAGGCATGATGAATCCTGATACAAAAGTTTATCAAACACTGGTTAAGATAAACGGTGAATATGATTTTCTTAAGAGCAGAATGTCCTGTAAAGTAAATATGCTTGTTGAGAAGTATGATAACGTAATCCAGGTACCTGTTCAGGTAGTTGCAAACCGTTTCAGCAGAAAGATATGTTATGTTGTTACTTCAAGTGGTCCACAGGAACGAGAGGTACAAACAGGTGCTTTTAACGACACGTTTGTGCAGATTAAAAGTGGATTAAAAGAAGGCGAAGTAGTATTATTGAACCCGCTTCCATTTACCGATTCAGCGGCAGCATCTTTTCAGCAGAACCCTCCTACTCCGGAAGGTGAAGCTCCTCCGTTAGATCCTAATCAGGGTATGCGAAGAGGAGGACGAATGGGTGGAGCCGGAACCGGATTTGGCGGCGGCAGGGGCGGAGCTATGTTTGATCCAGCGAATATGACTGATGAACAGAGACAGCAATACGAAGAAATGATGCAAAGAGGCGGCCGCGGTATGGGAGGCGGCGCTGGAGGCATGGGTGGTAACATGCAAGGTGGATTTGGTACCGGCGGAAGAGGTCAGGGAGGTACAATGCCTTCCGGTGGCGGATTCGGCGGCGGAAATGGAACCATGCAGGGTACAAGACGAGGAGGACAATAGTATTAATCTTTACTATTCAGGATTGATATTACAAATGAAGGAAATAAATAAGTGATACAGCAATATCAGGATAATCTTCAATTCGATACAGATAAACCAATTCTCGAAATGAGAGATCTGTGTAAAAGCTACTTTATTGGTGACGGAGAATTAAAAGTATTAAAAAATATTAATATTTCAATTACTCCAGGTGAATACGTAGCAATAATGGGTCCCAGCGGTTCGGGTAAATCAACTCTGCTCAATATGATTGGCTGCCTTGATCGCCCGACCAGCGGTGAATATTTCCTTGGC
This sequence comes from Sedimentisphaerales bacterium, assembly GCA_016931715.1. Taxonomy (GTDB): domain Bacteria; phylum Planctomycetota; class Phycisphaerae; order Sedimentisphaerales; family Anaerobacaceae; genus JAFGPS01. The sequence continues at coordinate 67,660 of JAFGEF010000126.1, read as the reverse complement.
GGTGCGGGTGTTTCTACGCTTGACGATGATGACTTGTCCTCTATTCGCGGTGCGCGAATCGGTTTTATTTTCCAGTCTTTTAATCTTATAAGCCAGTTGAACATAATTGAAAATATTCAGGTTCCTATGTTTTACCAGGGATTAACTGAACATGAAAGCGCAGAGCGTGCGATAGAGTTAGCCAAAATGGTAGGACTGGGACATCGTTTAAAACACAGACCCACGGAGCTTAGCGGCGGCCAGCAGCAAAGAGTCGCGATTGCGAGAGCTTTATCGAATGATCCTTTGATAATATTGGCTGATGAGCCGACAGGTAATCTGGACTCATCAAGCGGCTCGGAAATACTTGATATTTTACATGGTCTGCATGAGCAGGGTAAAACACTGATAGCAGTTACACATGATGAAGGAATCGCCAGAGAGTCAGAGAGAGTAGTAAGGCTTTTTGATGGTGCAATTGACAAAGAAGAGCATAATAAGAAAAGGAATCAACGGTAAATATTTATGTTTTTATATCGTTTAAAACGAACAGTAAAGCTGGGTATAAAAAGTCTCTGGATGCACAGGCTGCGTTCTACGCTTACCGCTCTTGGAATTATTTTCGGTGTGTCTTCTGTTATTGCTATGCTTGCCATAGGTGAAGGAGCCAGTGAAGATGCGCAGAAAAAAATAGCACAGCTTGGCAGTCATAATATCATTGTAAAAACTCAGGATCCCCCGGAGGAAAAATCAGCAACCGGCCAGCAGCAGACGTTAAAGGAATACGGTCTTACATATAGTGACGCGGAACGTTTTCGCAGCGCCATACCTAATGTACAGGTTATTGTTCCGAATCGCCGCATTGCACAGGAAGCACAATACAGGACGCATAGAGCATCGATTGAAGTTGTTGGAACCGTTCCATGGTATCCTCAGATATCCACATTGAAAGTTCAATATGGTCGTTATATTAGTGACACAGATTTAAGGTATAAAAAAGGCGTATGTGTTATTGATGAAAAAATAGTAAAAGCACTCTTTGCTTTTGATTATCCTATTGGCGAAGATATTAAGTTAGGTACCGACTATTATCGTGTAGTTGGTGTTGCCAGAGAAAAAGATGATACCCCGGAAAGCAGCGAGACATCATCGAGCGGTGCTTCTTCTCAGGCTGGAGCTAATGTTGGAACTATCTATATTCCGCTTACTACCGCGAAGGATCGTTTTGGTGAGACAAGTGTGCAAATGAACTCAACCTCTGGAATGATAATGGAAAAAGTTGAGCTCCAGGAAATAATAATTAAGGTTAATGACTTGAGCCAAATTATACCAACCAAACAGAGTGTAGAAACCCTGTTAAAGGCATTTCATAAGAAGAATGATTACAATATAACAGTTCCGCTTGAGTTAATGAAGAAACAACAGGATATACAGCGCATTTTTACTATCGTTCTTGGTTCAATCGCCGCCATTTCGCTTATAGTCGGTGGTATCGGAATTATGAATATTATGCTTGCTACCGTAAGTGAGCGTACGCGTGAAATAGGAATCCGCAGGGCGCTTGGAGCCAAAAAGAGAGATATCATATTCCAGTTTTTGTCAGAGACATTCATACTGACAGCTGCTGGTGGAATTTTGGGAATTATTCTTGGTCTTGGGATACCATATCTCGTTCAATATTACGGAAATATGCCGACAGTTGTTAAAGGAAGTTCGCTGATACTGGCTTTCGGTATAAGTTCAGCGGTTGGAATAATTTTCGGGTTGTATCCTGCGTATCGAGCCGCGAATATGGACCCGATTGAATCGCTCAGGCACGAATAAAAGCTGCTTTTGTTTCTTATGAATCACTTTCAGGCTCTTCGGGCATATTTTCTTTCCTGCCTGTAGATATTGCGCTTCCCAAAGCAATTGCAACCCAAATGCCACATCCAATGGCAACTAATGATCCAAAACCAACAATGATGAAAACCAATACTTCCATTTTATGCTCCGGATTTAGAAGTTTTCCATAAATGCCCGATGAAATATGCCAGGATTGAAAAAGCAAGTCCCGGAATAATGACACTGGGCAGGGATAAATCAACCGATTGTTTCAGAATAAATATAAAGATTATCCATAGAGTTACAGAGACAGCCGAACCAACACTCATAGATAAAATACCTGCCAGAGGTTTTGGTTTTTTAATCCATAAACCGATAATCAGGGCAGGAAGTATAGCCGGAGTCCAGACAGCATAACACGTTAGTAAACCGTTTATAATGTTTTGAACAAAAAGAGCACAAACAGCGGCGACAATTGCGATAACAACAGTTGTCACTCTACCGATATTCAAGGCAGTTCCGTTTTTTAAGGGTACAAATGACTTCACAATATCCTGAGTAAAGCATACAGCACCTGCGTTTAGCAGTGAATCGAGGCTCGACATTACGACCGAAATCAAAACAACTAATAATAGCGCATAGCCGCTATGAGGCATCACAATTTCCACTAATTTGTAAAGCTCATGGTCCTCAAGGGTATCTTCGGGAATAATGCTTCTTGCCATAATTCCAAGTGAAACCATAACTGTAAACCAGAATATACTGAATATACCGGCCAGAACGAAACCGTTTCTTGATATACTTGTCGTTTTGGAAGCCAGTGTCATATTGGCATAGGGCGGTATAAGTGTTTCTCCAAGCAGGAAAGCTGTGACCAGGCCGATTATTTTTATAAACGAGGTCGATTTTATTCCCTCCGCGGTAGCTTCATAAGCCTGATTGTAGAAAATTGACATGTCTCCGTGAAGATGGAAATAAAAGGTTAATAATAATGTAACAGGCAGAAAAATCGCAAAGGAAGCGAATTGAAACGCATCAGTGATGACGCTTGCTCTCAATCCGCCGAAAGTTGTATATAATGCCGTGAAAACAACGATAATCGCAACCGACAGCCACGAATACTCCCTGGGCAGATTAAATATATTATTTATTATGTCACCGCCGGCTTTTGCCATAACAGCGGAAAAACCTGCGCACAGTCCCACGGAGATTATGCCTGCAATAACCTGGCAATTTTTCCCGTATTTTTGTCCGATAGCATCGCCCAGCGTGTAACAATTGTTCAATGCTCTGAGTTTCGGCGCTACGACAAGCCCGACGAAAATATTTTGAATTGCATACGCCAGTGCTATGCCGACAAAAAGAAAGCCGCTGTTATATCCTTTTCCAACGAATCCTATCGTAAAGCCGGGACCAACGTATGTTGCCGCAAGACAGCCGAAAACAAGAGCAAGAGGAAGTGAACGGTTTGCTATGGAAAAATCTTCGAAATCATGCGAAGTCCTTGCGCGCAAAGCAACAAATGTCAGCAGAACGACATAAGCTATGACAACAACAGCGGAAATGGCCGTTTCCACAGTTTTTAATCCTATCTGGTAATATGTGCCTGTTACATAGAAACAGGCTTAAATTTAATTATCGAGCTTTACTCACGTTTTTCCTGGAACATCTCCTCTTCCAGTTCGTTGATTGCGGTATTCAAATCGGTTTCGGTACGAATCCATCCGAAACGGGAATCAACAAGAAAAGTGCTGTACCACTGAATAATATTTTTTGAAAAATCTGCATCTCTGCAGTAGATTCCAAATGAAATTTCTCCGGCATGAGAGCCGGCTTTCCGTGGTATTTGCGGAAATGCAAGAAGAACAGATGTTCTGGTTAATAAGAATTCAAGGTCTGAAACCTGGCTGTTATAAATTCTGAGTCTGCCTGTCTCAATTGCTTCCGGGTATCTTCGAAAGAGATGCCTGGCCGCATTTGAAAATCCCGGCACACTCAGGTTTAAGGCACGATGAACTGTAACATCAGGGTAATCTTCAACTACTTCATAAAGGGTGCTCAGGTAATCATCTATAGGCTGTCTTTCACCCTCGAATAACATGCACGTCCATAATTCACCATTTCCGGTAGCGTCGAGCTGTTCCTGAAGCATGGTTTTGGCAAAACTGTATGTTTCTCTTCTGTTTCCCAAAACCTTCAACTGGCGTTCCGTGAGCATTTTAGCCCATTGCGGCAGCTCTGACGGCAGAGAATCCGGGGGGCAAATTCCGAGCCTTGTTAAAAGCCTTAGAAATTGCTTGTCTGCGGAACCGTAAAATCTTCTGCCTACGACGCTGCCTACATTTCCGTTACATTCCATGCCGTATTGCTTATGGTAGCCGAAAGACAGCAGATGTACGTCGTAACCTCTTGATTTCAGCATTTTTTCAAGTTCGCAGATAAGATATATAGCCTGTTTCTCGGGCGCTTTATCAATTGATAAATGAACATTCGGGCACAGTACGACAGGTCTTTTACCTATCATGCCCAAAAGAGAATCCAGTTCTGCGGCTGCTTCTTCTATTTCCTGCTTACTGTCGTACAGTTCTATACAGACGAAAACCACTAACACATCCCTGAAAGTCTTTTTGTCCTGTTGAGGTGAAATCGTAACCGGGTCTATTCTCGAAGAACGTATTTTATCTTCAAAATAACAGGATGAGCATTGGTGGCAATCTACAATCATATTTCTTTCTCAGCCGTCTGGGATTTGTCAGTCGATTTTGTATTTGTTCGCTGTTTGCGTGGTGAAGCTCCTCTTGCTTTTTTCTGTCTGGATACGATATTTGCGTTCACACGGGACATGAATAAGCCCACATCCGCGGTAACAGCTTTCTCCGCGAATGCCGTACCATTAAGAACGCGAACAATTTCAGCCGCTTCCCAGAATTCACCGGAAGAAGCGATAGCCTGCCCCTCTTCGCGTGTCAGTGATTTCAGGAAAGATGGAATACCGCCGTCACGCAATGCTCCTGCATAATCGACCAGTAACTCCTGAATTTCTCTATTTGTGTCAGACATTTTCATTTTCCCCAAAAAACAGAATTAATCTGCCTGATAAGTACCTTGTATTAACTTTTTTAACTTCAACATCGCACGGAATTTCAGCATTTTCACGGCTCCGACTGTCGTTCGGAACTCTACGGCTATTCCCCTGTTGGACATCCCTTCCATCCAGAGTTCTATAGCTCTTCGTTCTCTTGCCTTGAGCTTGTTAATCGCCCGGTAAAGAGCCTCATTCAGCTCCATCTGCGACATCGCATCGATGGCTCCTGATTCCGGTGCGACAAGCTGAAATAAGCCTTCCTGCGGTAAATTCGAGCGCCGGTTTCTTCTTGTATATACTTCTCGAAGTCTCTTGCGCATGTAATACATATAAACGGTCGTAAGCAATCCGTGCTCGCTGGATACATTCTCAAGATATTTCGGATTTTCCCAGATATCAGCATAAACATCTTCCAAAACATCCTCACATTCGACTTCATTACCAAGGTAACGGTATAAATGCCTTATAAAGCTCTGAAAAGTCGCCCAGACAAAAGGCTCCATTGCTCGACGGCGTTTCTCATCATCACCGGTGGTAAGTTCTTTTATCGCATTCTGCAACCTTCTATCCATCATTCTTCTCTACTGGGCTTTCCAATAATAAGTTGTCTGCCCTGAACCGCTCTGGTTCAGAGCCATGCCCGTTACCATATATAAAAGGCATGTTTTTCACTGAAAGTCACGAAATTTTATAACAAAATACCTCATTCAGCAAGAAATATTGTTTTTTTCGTCCGAAAAATGTGGATGGGCTTTAGCCCATGCTGTTTATTGATAGTTGTGAAAAGGAACAAAAAGTCGCAAAAGTAATATGTACAAACAAAACAGACTCTGTCATTCTTCTCTACAAGGGAATGACAGATAGAAACCTTTGCGTTTCTGCGTCTTTGCGGGAACTTAAAAAGAAGAGGATTGCTGCGTTTGCAATGTCTTTTTTGAGGAAATTAAATGTCCGGGGTATAATTTTTGTTATGGTTTAGGGCAATTTTCAATTTTTGGTATAGATGGATTGCTTCGCACGCGGGCGGGACGCCCGCGACACGATTGCCGCACTGCTTTCGCAATGACATGATTTTATATTTCTTCGTGAGCTTCGTGGAGGAAAATTTAATAAGACTTTTCTCTGTGTACTCGGTGAGCTTTGCGGATAAACATTTTTATTTTGGTGTGCATAGCACACCCTACATTTTATAATCTGAGGAATCTATGGTTAATATTATTGACATGCTTCTGGTGGATAAAGGCTGCAATCTAACCACATGTTTGACATTATGATGTAATCTGCTTCGTCCACTTTGCAATCGTTATTAATATCAGCCGCTAATTTTTGTGTGCAATAAGCGGCTTCTATGTCACTCAGTAACGTGCCGTAAATTTGGTTGTGTCCGTTCCTGTTATCCTGCCAGACTATCGTTTTTCCGCTTATTGCGGGATTGGTCTGGTCGTGACTATCATTGGTAATTTGAAATGTCTTTCTCGTAGTTATATTATAGGCGAAAATGTCCCAGTTATTATTCTTCCGTGCCTGCCAGACAATTATATTGCCATCTATATCAGGATTTGTTTCGTCCCATGAATTTATCGAAATAGCTGTTTCTGCGGGATTATCAAGGTCGGAAATATCAGCGGCGTAAATATCCCAGTTGCCGAAGTAGTTATCCGCCCAGACAATTTGTTTTTCTGAAACAGCCGGACTTTCCTGGTCATGTTTGATAATTGAGACGGGATATTCGGCAGGTTTGTTTCTCATCCAAATATCAGCGGCGTAAATGTCGCGGTTCTGTGCGAAAAGGTCCTGCCATACAACAATATTTTTGTATATGGCGGGTTTGTTCTGATCTGAATTTACCCCTGTTACAAGAAACTCTGTCGGAGAGGAAAGCCTGGTAATATCTGCTCCGTAAATATTCAAATGTTCAGGCATGCCGTCTTCCCAGACAACAATATTTCCGTGTATTGCCGGTTTTTGCTCATCGTTATTAATTATGCCTGTCACGAAATACACATCCGGCTCATTCGGCCTGCTTATATCAGCCATGTGAATGTCCCAGTCGGAAGTGTTGCTGTCAGAAATAAGGCTCTGCCAGACGATATAGTTTTCGAATACTGCGGGATTGGTCTGATCGCTGGCAGTATTTGTATTAAAAAAGGGCGGCCGGCTCAAATTGTTAATATCCGCAGCTAATATATCGTAGTCTCCATAATCGCCAATCAACTGCTGCCAGACGACGATGTCGCCGTAAATATCCGGATTTTCCTGGTTATCGGCTGAAGGCCAGACTGCAAATTCGATTCTCTCCGCATCTGCCATCAGAAATCCATACGACAGAATAATAAGCATGATAAATTTCATTATGACAGATTTCATATTCATCTTGTCCCTGTATCCTCTATTGTAGTTTATTAGTGATGCATAAAATGGCCTATTCCTGTGCTTCCAGCCAGGACGAAAAGAGCCGCGAGTATAATACCTTCCTTTGCCTTTTGATGCGTTGGTTCATTAGCCGCTGTTTTCTCAATGGTTGCATTGTTTGCAATAACAGGTTCTGCTTTGCTTTCTATTGCGGCGTTTTCACTTTTCAATTCAGTAGTCGTGTCACCGAAACCCAGAAAAGCAATACTTTGGATATCGGGATTTTCGGTATTAGTTTCATTCAGTTCGATTCTGTTCAGCTCGATTTTTTCAGGAATAATAATTTCAGGTTGTTCCTGCTTAGGCTCTTCAGGTACTTCTGATTTCGGTTCGTTCAATTTAATCTTTGTGAGAAGATTCATCAAAACAGTTGCTGCCTGTTTGTTCTTCATATCAAGTGAAGCGTTTTTCAAAGGAAGAACAGCTTTATCGTGCTGGCCTATTCCGAGGAGCTGATAGCCTAAAAGCAATTGCAGGTCGGCGTCGAAACTATAATTTTCAGCTTCATCCGCGAGTTCGTCAAGCTGTGCCAGAAGCGCTTCATCGTTCGGATATAAGCCGCGTGGATAAAATACGCCTTCCTGGTCGGGTTTTGCTTTGGCAAGAGCTGTTCGCAGAACTTCAGCCGCTTCGGAATATCTTCCCGCGGCGAAAAGTGCCTGGCTGTACGCGAAGGGTAATATCATATCATTGGGTGCAAGCTCCATTGCCCTGTAAAATTTCTCTATCGCCAAATCATATTTACCTGCCTCGAAAGCATCTACTGCTTCCTCGAAGTATGTATCTGCGAGAGTTGCTTCTGCCGGCTGCGGTGCAGGCTCACGGGCAACGATGTCATAATATTTTGAATTTAAGATTGTGCCTGAATCATACGCAGGCGAGTCATCGCTGTAATAGTAATTATATGTATAGTAATAGTTTACGTCTGTGCCTACCTGCCTGGCTAAAGGATAGTAGCCATACCAGTAGTAAGGATGGTATCCATACCAGTAATATCGTCTGTATGTGTAATCCAGGGGCCAATAGCCGCCAAGACTTACGAATACATATTTCCTCTGGTAATACGGATAGGCGTATCCGAAAGTAAGCCATGGTCCTCTGTCATAGCAGATTCTATACCAGTAATTCGGCGCTATGGTTCTTTGATACAATCGGTCATGGCGATCCACAAACAGATGCAGGTCAGGGTGTGAATCTCTTTGAGGTGGTCTGTCGCGGTATATTATTTGTGCTGGCTGGACAGGCTCATATCGATGCCCGCGAAGGTCTCGTCTGCCGCTGCGCTCATCTGTCCGTATATCGTTTGTGACAGCAGTTCGTTCGTCAGGATTAATCCTTGTTATCCTTGTACGGTCAATTAAATCAGTGGATGTTCTGTCCTGTTCAATCTGGGGTCTATCGGTTCTCCTGTCGGCTCTGCCGCCTGTTGTACGCTCCGAAATTCTTGTTTCATCGCCAGGCGCTGCGGCGGTCTCTCTTTGGGTGATTATGCCGCCGATTCTTGAATTGGTTCCTTCGGTATCACCGATGGTACTTTGTCTTTGTATTCTTGTGTTCGGGATTTCCTGCTCGCCGATTCGGGAGCCTATACTTGCTCTGTCGCGATTTTCTCTGCCATTCGGGCTTGCAGCCGGCTTTCCTGCTTCTTTAGGAGGTGTCCTTTCAGGACCAATCATAATTCCTATATCGGTATTCGCCCGGTCTATTGAGCTTGTACTTTTCGAGCTTTCAGCCGGCTGCCTTTCCGAAATTGAAGGAGGCGTAACGCGATTAGTCTTTTGTGTAGTTTCAGCAATTACTCTGCGATTAGATGAGCTTGCAGCCGGCTGTTGAACCTCGGTTTGAGGAGATGTCCGTGTTGAACCGGTTTCCCTGTCAAAAGGTAAAACAACCCGGCTTCGGGAACTGCTATTTTCCTGTTTACGGATGTTGGTCGTGGATTCTGGCTGTGTGCCAATCGTATTTCCGATTTGTGAACTGAGTTCCGAGCTGATACGATTATTCAGGCTTTCAGCCGGCTGCCTGGCTCTATTAGAAGAATTTATACTTTCCGTATTTCTATTGGATATGATGTTACTGCGAGATATTGACTCGTTGGTAATTGTCCTTGATGTTACGTTTCTGTTTATGGAAACAGAATTATTCGATTTTACCTGAGTCTGTACCGGCTGCTTGTTAGTAATTACATTGCGGCTCTGAACAGACGGCGCCGGATTATTCGTTATAGTTCGGCTTTGGGTTGACCTTGGCTGCTGAACAGATACAGACGGGCTCGATGTAATACTTCTGCTCTGAACTGAAACCGAAGGCTGTTGAACAGGCCTTGATTGCTGGATAGACCTTGATGGCTCTGGAGCACGTATTACAGGGGCTGGTGCAGGCGCCCGTGCAGGTGCCGGAGCGGGAGCTGCTGCGCGAGCCGGAGCTGACTGTGGTGTACTTTCTCTTGCAGAAGAAGCTGCTCGATCAGCTCTGCCGCTGCTTTCGTTGGATTTTCTGGCGGATACCGGTTCGGCTAAAATAAGTAAGGCCGAAGCCAGCATTAAAAACGCCAACTTCAACTTTTGCTGGAATTGTGGCCTTAACATGATTTGGTTCCTTTCAATCTAAACGTTTGCTCATATACTTCTTTCTACAGATTAAAGGCATAATTTATGCCAATAGTAACACTTTTTATTTAAATTACTCTTTTCTTTATATATGAGTTCTGCAAAATTGAAGTTAGACATATATTGTATGAAGAAAATCGGTATAAAAGATTTTCTTCATACAATCTGCTGCACTGCTGTAACTGCTTATTAATGAATACTTTAAGCTCATTGTTTAAGAAAGAAAAAATTAAAAAATAAGCAATTTTTTCTTTCTTAAAGTATGTCTAATTTCAATTTTGCAGAATCCTTTTATAATGTTTTTGTTTATGCAGGTTTTCTTGCTAATTTGGTGATAATTCAATATAATTCAGCTTTTTGCAATGCTTTTAATACAGGACAATATATGACTATGACAATTACAGAACAAATCGGCTTGCTCAAACGCGGCACAGTTGAAATCTTCAGCGAAGTCGAATTATCAGAAAAACTTACCGAATCTGTTAAAACAGGTAAGAAATTGCGAGTAAAGCTTGGTCTTGACCCGACTTCGCCGGACATACATTTGGGTCATACAGTAGTGTTGCGCAAGATGCGGCAGTTTCAGGACCTCGGGCATAAGGCTGTACTGATAATTGGTGATTATACCGCTCGAATCGGCGATCCGACAGGCCAGAATTCCACAAGACCTATTCTTTCACCTGAGCAAATCGAGAAAAACGCCGGAACCTACTTCGAGCAGGCGGGAAAAATACTCGATACTTCCGAAGAAAAACTCGAAGTCAGACACAACAGCGAATGGCTGGAAAAACTCACTTTAATGGAGCTTATCCAAATCGCCGCGAAAAAAACCGTTGCTCAAATGCTTCAGCGTGATACATTTAAAAAACGACTCCAGGCGAATATCGATGTTTATACGCATGAATTCCTGTATCCTCTCATGCAGGGCTACGATTCGGTTATGATACAAAGCGATGTCGAGCTTGGCGGGACCGACCAGACCTTCAACAATCTAATCGGGCGCGATATTCAGAAAGCTTACGGCCAAAAGCAGCAGATTGTTATTACAATGCCAATTCTCGTGGGTCTTGACGGCAAAGAAAAAATGAGCAAGTCCAAGGGCAATTATATCGGCGTGACAGATGAACCTAACGATATGTTTGGCAAGGTTATGAGCATCTCTGATGATATGATGGAAAATTACTTTACACTTCTTACTGATTTCCCGGCTGAGAAAATCGCCGAGCTTGTCAATCCTGAAAAAACACATCCGAAACAAGCGAAAGTTTTACTTGGCAGGACAATTGCTGCCCAGTTCTATAACCAGGAAACTGCTGATGCAGCGGCTGCTCATTTCGAGAAAGTTTTCGCACAAAAGCAATTACCTGATGAAATACCGGAATTTGAATTGCCGGTTCAACCTGTTTCAGTAAAGCAGCTTCTGCAAACATGTAAACTTGTAGAAACCGGAGGAGAGGCGAAACGTCTCTGTGCGGCAGGGGGCGTTTCCATCGATGGGAGCAAAATCTCTGATCCGAATTTGCAGATTACTCCTGCCAATGGAATGACAATACAGGTCGGAAAAAGAAAATTCGCGAAAATTAAAGTCTCGCACTGACAAATTCGTGTCATGGGCATCTTGCCCATGAAGCATGGCCAGAGCCTGCCCTGAGCGCTAGTCGAATGGGATGGTCATGCTACAATTCATAAAAAAATTATAAGAAGTTATTTTTCCTTTTCTATACAATACACTTTGCTTGCGGTGTGAATAAATAATTTCCCCTCAGCTATCGCAATTGAACCCTGCACCGGCTCATCTTCCATGTTGATTCTCGAAATAACTTTAAATTCATTCCCGCCGGCTTCAAGAACAACAGCTTCGCCTTTTTCGCTGATGCAATACAGCTTATCGTCACCAGCCGTGACAGATGACCACCATGGATTGTCCCCGCCCAGTTTTCCCTGCCATTTTTGTTTGCCTGTTTTGGCATCGAGACAGGTCAAAACGCCGCCAGTCCTGTCAGCGAGGACATAAATATTTCCCTTATAAAGCAGCGGCGTGCTGCAATCCGGAGAAGGACCTTCAAATTTCCATGCAATGTCATCATCAGAAAGCAGGCCTTCTTTGCCGCTCTTTATTGCTAAAAGCCCCATCTCGCCTCTTGGCGGAATCGCGAAAATCAATCCTTCCCCGGTTGTTAATGAAGTGATATTTCGGTCCATCCCTTTCTTTTTCGGGTTTTCAGGATATTTATAACGCCATAGCTCTTTTCCTGTCACTGCATCGTTTGAGGTGACATACGAAGCTCCGATATTAAGAATTTCTGTGCGCTGACCATTTTGAAATAGTATGGGAGAAGTGTAGGAATCAAGCGATTCGTCCTGCACATCTGATTTTCGGATTTGTTTCCAGATATTTTTTCCTGTTGACGCATCGAGCGCAAGAAGAAACGAGTCAAGATTCGCGCCTTTAGGTGAGCGATATGAAGTATCACGTCTCAGAACAAGCACATACAATTTATTGTCGAAAAGCAGGGGGCTTGAACTGTAGCCGTACTTTTGTGAGATATTACCAAATTCATCTTCGATATTCTTTGACCAGATGATGTTTCCTTCAATGTCAAGACATGCCAAATCACCGCTGCCAAACATGAAATAAACATATTTGCCATCTGTTACAGGTGACGGCGTCGCAAGATTATTATTGGGCGCCTGCCTGCCGGATTCTGCAATTTTCTTTCGCCAAATCTGCTTGCCTGTCCTGGCATTAAAACAGAATACAAGAAGGTCTTTGCTGTTTTCGTCTGTTGAACTGATAAAAACCTTACCGCCGGATATAATTGGTGTTGCGAAACCCGGCCCCGGAAGATTGACAAACCACGCGACATTTTCCGTCTTGCTCCAGGTTGAGGGCAAATTTACTTCCTCGCTTGAGCCATTCATGGACGGCCCTCTCCAGTGCTGCCAATCACCCGCGTAAAGAATACCGCTAAAAAATAAAATCATAATTAGAACTACGGCGTCTCTGTTTTTTAGCATTCCAATATCCTTTATACTCATAGAAATAAAATTCTTACAGATAAATCATTACTGATGTATTTTACTGGAGTTTTTCGCAGAATGTTCAGTTTTTTATAATTACCAGTCTTTATTTTGATGAAATTTGATTTTGAAGAAGTTCTATTAAAAAAGCAGCAAAAAAGATCGCTGATTTTGAGTTCTTTAGTACTCTTTGAAGTTTCTCATCCATTCCGGCCATTTCTGTGACTGGATGTCTCCGGTTTTAGTCCAGGTACCATTCGTATTAAAATTTTTATGCCATTTCAGTTTCCATAATTCCTTAAGAGCGACTTTTCTTACAGACCAGTCCATGAACAGGGAATTAATATATCCTTTGTGGCGATCGATGACAAACAACTGCATCCCGTTACTTCCTAAAAAAGGTTCTGTTGCGGCCTGGTCTTCAAACGCCGGCGGAGTGTCCGCAGGATTTGGAAAGCCTGCCCAGAGGGCACAATCAAGCATCACTGGTATATTGCCGGCGCCTTTTTGATAGACATTTTTCCAGCCTTGTTCGGTAGAGTGAGAAACCTTGCGGGAATCCTCAAAAGTCCATGGTTCACTGTAAGCCGGACTGTAACCGTTTAAGCCGTAACTGCCGGCACGATACGGATGATTGGGACAGTACCATGACTGGAACTTGCCTCCGGCTCCGGTTGGGCTGGTCTTTCGAACAGCGGCAGGGCAGAACACCTCATAGTCGAAATTGTCCATGTAATATGCAAACTGCTGTGTCCTGCATTTTTCCCATTCTTCACGGTCTCTCAGGCGGCCATTATTATTCTGTGCCAGTGTAGCAAACAGGATTCCCCATTGGCGCAGGTTTGATTGGCAGACGACCGTATTCGCTTGTTTCCTTACAGCTTGCAGGCTTGGCAGCAATATTCCCAAAAGCAGCACAATAATAACTATCACTACAAGCAGTTCTATCAAGGTGAAGCCTGTTCGTTTTCGCATAGTTTTCCGCCTTTCCCTTAATTTTATATTCTTCTATGCTCTGTACGATCCGGTATGATTATCCTTTGTTACAATACATTGAAATATGCACAACAATAATTCTGTTTGTTTCCCGCTGCCTTTTATACACCGGAATTGAATGATATATAATAATTTATTAGAACCGAGGCACTCTACCGGTATTAGAAGACGTATTTAAATTATTATAAGGTCTTAATACCTGATTTGGATATACCTGATTTTGGTACACTTGGTTTGGGTACACTTGGTTTGGGTACATCTGGTTTGGATACATCTGATTTGGGTAAGTCTGGTTTGGATATCCGGGATTAAGATATTGGTTAAGTCCGATGATGGGATTATTTATTCCATTCTGCAGCATGTTTCCATAAGGCATTTGACCCATTAGACCACCCATAGAAGGAGGAGCGACAATATCAGTTATTTCATAAGAACGGGCAACCATTTTTTTAGGCAAAGAATCTTTCGTGGCAATTATTATTACGCCGCCATCGACAACATATCCCAATTTTGCTTCTGAACCGGATGAAAGTGATGATAGAAGGACGTTTAAATGGGTTTTCAGCGGAACACCAGTCAGGCCGTCCATTTCGATTGGGGTGTCCCTTGTAATATCTGTCTTTTCTTCAAGGTCTTTCCATAGAACAACTATATTCAACGGCGGCGAAGTCGAATTACGCAGGATGTTTATGGCTTCTCTGAAAGACATATCAGGCCGGAAGCTTGAAGGGCTGACAAATGGCCTGGTTATTTTTATGGCTTCAGTCTTCTTTTCCGGCAATTTTTTTACTTGTGATTTTTCTGGAGTTTTAGCGCCATTGGGATCGGCGCAAAAAGCCTGACTGGTAAAAAGTGCCATCGTGACGATAAAAACAAGATTTTTAAAAGTGGATTGCAGGATTTGTTCCGGTCTCATCTTTTTCCCCTTTCAATTATAAAAAATTGAACTTTTTGAGTATTTTTGGAGCATAATTACCTATTATTCCGGTAATTGAACTGTTATTACTCAATTTATATTATAAAGGCATCCAAACAGAAACCGGTTACAATAAATACCTGCACTTTTGAAAATTTCTTTTATCGATTTGAACGGTGCAGCAAAATCATCTTTCGTAATCGGTGTCCCGGCAAATTTTGTCGAACTCATCATCGTCAAGAGGTTTGTAAATCCTTGCATCTATAACACCACCGGAAGGGTCTATCCGCAACATATCGTAAGGTGAGCTTGCTGAAGGCTGATAACGGGCAAGCTGTCTGCTTTCCCAACGCTCTTGCCCATTGCTAATTGACTTAATGTCTGCCTTTGTTTGCGTGCCGGATGTCAGAAGTATCCCTGTCGCGAGCACCTGCCTGTTATATAAACCTGCTTTGGTTAACATACTGAAGCGGTCGCCCTCAAATCCGGTATTCGGGTCATAGAACTTTTTTCTCTGTGCAATAGCTTCCGATACAATGCTTGCTATTGCAGGTTTGGTATTTTCAAGTTTAAGATTACCGGCCAGGACGACAAGCGACAGCAATTGGAAACGAACTCCGGCTAATGTTGGTGTTCCATTTGGGTCATCGCTAATCTGGAGACTCGGACCGATTGTCTGCCGCTTCTCTTTAGGTTCATTTTCATGTATTTTAAATACCCTGTCCCACGTTTCTGAAAACATGCGATTATATAAAGTAAGAGTCTCATTTATCTGGTCAGCAATCAGCTTGCCTGCCCGGCTGTTTTCTATTTGTGACAGCTCATCATAAACTTTGATAAATCTCAGGTTCCTGAATATACTATCTATATCATCCTGCCCGATTGTCTGCGGCAGCGGCAGGGTAATACCTCCGCCGCCTCCGCCACCCCTTGAACGAGGCCAGTAATAAAAATCTACCAGATATAGATTCTTGATGGTCTGTTCGAGAGATTCAGCCTTTAGCGAATTGAAATCTTGTACAATTCGTTCAGGGACAGGCATTCCGCCGCCCCTGACGCCGCGTGCTGCTGCTGTCTGAATCTTCGCGCACAAAATCAATGCTAAGAAAATTACAATAGTTGTAAAACGAATAACTGATATTGAATTGTTCCTGCTGCTCATAAATCACCTCATCTATTTGAAACATTCCTTAAAGAATATTTATCTAAATATGGCTTCAAAGCCTGAAATTTAACCTGGCTATCGATGCGAAAATAAGATTCGACATCATTATTATCGTCAGTTATAAGAGCTTTTGTTACCATGGCATCGACCAAAGCCGACATTATGTCTGTCTGTTTTCCGCTTTTTAAGGAGATTTCTTTTTGCTCATTATATAATTTTTCGACAAGATCCCAGTTTTCCTTTTTTCCTGAAAAAACAAGGCCGGTGAAAGCCGCACCTTGTGTACTTGTAATCACCCTGTCTTTAGTAATTTTATCGCTGTTTTTCCACTTTCCCTCATTAATCCACAATTTCGCAAGCTCTTCAACTCCCTCTTTTGTAATTGCTTTTTTCAAAATAGAATCGGCTTTCTCACCGCCGATTTTTCCTATCAGCGCGATGCTGTAAATCTTTCCTGATATCGATTCGACCATCGAGCGGTCATTTCGCTGGAAATAGGTCAGAAGAACAGGGATGGAATTAGGATCGTCGCTGATATAACCAATCATTCTTGCGATATTATGCCAGTATGGCGCATAGGTTGCATCGGCAAGCAGTTTATATAATAGCGGCAGTTGATCCTTTTTTATTTGTTCTTTTAATCTAATAAAGTTCATTCCCGAATCTACCGCTTGATACTTAATAAATTGTTCCAACTCCCTGGGTACAGTAATACCGGGAACTGCTGCGGATTTGTTTGATGTATTATTAGTCGCTGCTTTGGCAACTATGGCAAAAACAAATGTGCACAATATGATAAGTCCGGCTGCAAACAATCTCCTGATCTTTCCTCTATTTTCATTATTCATGAC
Organism: Sedimentisphaerales bacterium; assembly: GCA_016931715.1. Classification (GTDB taxonomy): domain Bacteria; phylum Planctomycetota; class Phycisphaerae; order Sedimentisphaerales; family Anaerobacaceae; genus JAFGPS01. Next base: position 50,802 of record JAFGEF010000126.1, on the reverse strand, counting down.
AATCTCCTTTTATTTAAATATATTATGATAAATTACCCGCGACGAAAGCCGCCAATATCTCCTCTTACGTTTCTAAAGAATGCTAAATAATTCTGAATATAAGAAGACATTGTACCTGGCAACTTATCAGTTTGAATACGGTAATAGGCTTTCACGTCATTATTATGATCGATAACAAAATCTCTTAATCCCATAGCACCGGCTAAACTACTCATGTAAGGAGTCATTTCCTTGCTCTTTATTGTGTCTTGCATACTTTGACTATATAAATCCGCGACAATCTTCCAGTTCTCCTGTTTCGCTGTGAATATGAGTCCCTCCAAAGCAGCATCCTGTATATCTTCAATTACTTTATCTTTAGTATTGTATTGCATTTTTTCCTGCCATTTTTGAGCATCGAGCCAACTCTTTGCGAGTTCTTTTGCTCCTTCTTTTGTAATTGCTTTTTTCAATATGGAATCTGCCTGGGGACCTCCGATTTTTCCAATATGCGAGAGAGTGCGAATTTTGCAACTCATATAATTTACTTTTTCTCCATCATCTCTCATAAAATAATTCAAAAGTACAGGTATCGAATTTGGATCATTACTGACATAACCAATTACTTTTGAAATATTGGCCCAGTAAGACGCGTATTGTTCATCATCAAGTAATCTATATAGTACCGGCAATTTATCTTTGGGAAACAATGCATTGATAGAATCATAATCCAATCCAGTAAACCGGAATCTGTCATTAGTGATAATTCTACCAATTTCCGGATGCTCAGAAATCCATGTTCGAGCCTGCTCTAACGATACAGTTCCATTTGAATCCTGTATCGAAATTTCGCCTGTTATTTCATTGGCAAGTTTGTCTATAACTTCTCCTGAAGTCTCGCTCGCTTGTATATTTTGGTTAATACATAATACACTTAAAACCATTAGAATACTAAAAAGAGTTAGCTTTTCTATCTTAATATCCATTATATTCTCCGATCATCAAGACATGTATTTTCTAAAACAAATCAATTTTCCTGTTGAATAACACGGCCGGTATAATCCATAAAACGATATTTTTTATAGTAACTGCTTATAACACTAATTTGCCTTTCAGGACTAAGGCGATAAAACGCTTTAATATCATTATTATTATCAACAAGGAAATCTCTTATTCCCATGGCATCCATTAAATGACTCACAATATCCGTCTTTCTGCCGTTCTTTATTGAGGTTTCCTTATGCTGATTATATAAATCTTCGACAATCTTCCAGTTTTCAGGTTTGCATGTATATATAAGTCCCTTCGATGCTGCATTTCGTATTTCCAAAATTACTTTGTCTGTATTATTGTAAGGTCTTTTTTCCTGCCATAATTGTTCATCGAGCCAATCTTTTGCGAGTTCTCTTGCACCTTCTTTTGTTATTGCTTTTCTTAATATAGAATCCGCCGCGTCTCCTCCAATTTTACCGATATACGCAAGGGTCCAAATCTTGCCCGTCATCCAACTGAGTTTTTCTCCATCATCTCTTTTAAAATAATTCAAAAGTACAGAAACAGTATTGGGATCATCACTGACATAACCAATTACTGTTGAAATATTAGGCCAGTAAGGAGCATATTGCTCATCGTCGAGTAATCTATATAGTACCGGCAATTTATCTTTGGGTAATAATGTATTGATAGAATTATAATTCAATCCACCAAAACGGAATCTTTCAAAAGTAATAATTCTACGAATTTCCGGATGTTGAGCTATCCATGTTCGAGCCTGCTCTAACGATACAGTTCCATTTGAATCCTGTATCGAAATTTCACCTGATATATCATCAGCGAGTTTGTCAATAATTACACCCGAAGATGTACCTGTTTCGTTTCCTGCGGAAATTGATAAATTAGGTATGCAAATAGCCGCTAAGAAAATAAATATTATGAAATGAATTGATTTTAGTGTTTTTTGTCTTTTAATGACCATTAGAATCTCCTTTTACGATAGCCTGTTATTTCTAAACTACTTAATTTTTTCCCTATATTTCTTATAATATTTAGTAATAACTCCAGGTAATCTATCAACCTCAACGCGATAGAAAGCTTCAATATCATTATCATTCTCGACAATAAAATCTCTGACTGACAAAGCTTCAGCGGCAAGAATTGCAATATCTTTATTTTCATTATTTACATTTTCAATTATATCTTCAACAATCTTCCAGTTCTCAGGTTTGCATGTATTTATAAGGCCCTTCACTGCCGCATTTCGTACTATCAAAATCACGCCGTTGCTATCATACACTTTGTCCTGCCACAATTCTTCATCCACCCAATCTTTTACAAGCTCTCTTGCTCCTTCTTTTGTAATTGCTTTTCTTAAAATTGAATCTGCCTCTTTTCCACCTATTTTTCCGATTTCACAAAGAATCCAGATTTTACCGTTTAACCAGTTAACTTTATCTCCATCATTTCTCTGGATATATTTTAAAAGTATAGGGACAGTATTGGGATCTTCGCTGATAAAACCAATTACTTTGGCTATATTACCCCAGTAAGGTACATAAGATTCATCATCAAGCAACTGGTAAAGCAGCGGCAGTTTGTCACTGGAAAACATCCCTTTTACTAAACGGTATGAAACTCCAAACCGCATCTCTTGTGTGACAAAATCTGTAAGTTCAACATATTGAGGAAAAGCAGCTTTCCATCCTGCGATATATTTCCTATCTTCCGGAGACAATGAAACATTAAAAGATTCTTCAACTGAGTTTCCATCTGTTACTTCATTGGCAAGTTTGTTCATAACTTCTCCTGAAGTCTCGCTCGCTTTTGCATTTTGGATGATACAAAACACAGTTAAGATGATTAGAACAGCAAAAAAAGTTAATTTTAACATACTTTTTTGGTGTTGTTGATTTTTGCCTGTATCCATTTTTTTCTCCTTTATTTCCTACGCCTTATCAAAGTATTCTTGGTTTTTCGTGTAAAAACACGGATTTTCCGCGATTTATACACTTCTATCCAAGTCCTTTCAGGTATAGACGTTGAAAACCGAAAAAAGTTACATAAATTATTGAAAAAAGCAGAAAAATTAAAAAAAAATCCCGAAAACGTACTCCTCTGCGTTCTCGGGATTCTAATCTATTTAGAAAAATCCAAATTTCTATGAGTCTTCTTCTAATTTACTTTAAAGAAGGCACTTCCCAATCGATCCATTTCGAAGGCTCATCTTTGAAGTTGCCGTCTGTTTTTAATATATTGGTATCAGCTTCGCCATCGAGAAGGAATTTAGTACAGAAGGCTTTCAGCTCATCTACATCTACAAATTGGCAATGGCCATGGCCGCCGGTTTGAACAAAGCCCATATTTTCAGGAACACCGAGGGCTTCCCATACTTTGTGGGCCGCTACACCGGTCACATAACACGGCTTATCACCAAGCCACTCCATAGAAGTATTCTCAACTATTAATATTGGTCGTGGCGCACAAATTGCAGCGACCATGTGCTGATCGACAGGCAGTTTGGTAATCTGAAGGCCGAATTCTTTGAAAATCGGTGCCAGCCATGTGTTTTCATTTACAATTTGCCTGGCGGTTTGGACGTTCACTCCGGCTTCCAACATCTGATCTGCAACACGCCAACTGCTTGCGCCGCCGGAACCTGATTCGGTTGGTATAGTCAGTGCGATTCTTTCGTCGAATACGCCGCAGACCAGAGCGCCTTTGCCATTACGTGAACAGCCTGTGACTCCGAGTTTTGCCGGATTAATATTTGCTTCGGGAACCATCTCAAGAGCATCAATCATTCGGCTGACGCCCCATGCCCATGCTATCATTGAACTTCCCTGGTGGTCGCTGCCGTATAATTCATAAAATTTCCCTTTTCCCCTGTCTCCGGCATTACCCTGTGCGCCAAGTTCATTATTTGGAAAATTAATAACCGCGATACCGAGATCATCCAGTACATTTTTCGGAAGAGTACTGCCGCCTACACCGATAATGGCCGGATATGGTGCGGTACCTTTACCTTCAGGCGGATAAGTAATCGTGACATCAAAAGAGATTGTTTTGCCGCCTTCTGTACAAGTTACAGTTAAGGTATTTCGAGGGCCGCCGCCGCCCATCATTCCACCCATCATTCCGCCGCCAAAGCCACCTCGTCTTGCACCTTGAGGTGCTGCTGGAACTGCAGGGGTTGCAGGTGTATCAGCGGCTGCAGGAGCAGGTGTAAATTTTCCAGTGACAGAAGCTGGCTTGCCCGGCAATGGGCCATAAACATACTTCTGAACAAGCTGGCTGATTTCATATTTACGTTTCGGCCATTCAGCTTTGCTCGTCATACGAGTACCATCCAGAAAAGTAAATGGATCCGGCAGCTTGGCTATCGAAGGTAAATCTGCCGGTGCCGGCATAGCCTCAACTGTTGCGGCTATATCTTCCTTTGCCTGGTCCGTCAATGAATTGTTGGTGTTAGGAGCAACGGAACATGATAAACCAAATAGTACAAGAAATAAAGTCACAAAAAGAAATCTGCGATACATAATTACTCTCCTAATAAATTAATAACATAACATCCTTAAAGATACACGTTTACCTTTTTATCATAAATTCTTTGAACTATGAAATATTAGTCCGTCATCTTAAACAGACTCAGGTCAATAGATTCTGCCATTTTTTCGAAGCCGGTCGGATTAAGATGCAAATGGTCGCCGCTGTCATATTCCGCTTTCAAGCGTGTCGGGTCTTCAGGGTCACGTACCGCCGCATCCAAATCAATAACCGCATCGAATTTTCCGCTTGTACGAATCCAATTATTGATTTTCTGGCGTGCTTCCTCATTACGATATTGAGAACCCATGAACGGCAGGATAGGTGAACCGTAAACCTTTACACCTTTGGCATGGGCTTTTTCAATGATTTGCTCATATACTGCGATTACCTGGTCGGCTTTATCAGGAACATTACTACCGCCACGATTGAAGCTAAAGCCGCCTCCGCCTCCAATGTCATTGACACCTTCGAGAACTATCACCCATTTTACGCCGCAGGGATCGAGTACATCATGCTCAAAACGCTGAGATACCGGAACCCCAAGACCACCGGTTGTCACTGTATTGCCGCCAACGCCATGATTCAATACACCAATTTTTGCAGTTTCCGGATTCGCCTTAAGGCGCCGAGCCAGGAAGTCCGGCCAGCGATTGTCCTTATTGGTTGTGCAGCCTCTGCCGTCAGTAATCGAATCGCCAAGCGTCACTACACACGCGTAAGAATCATCGAGCCATAAATCTATCATGCTCAGATTATACCAGTGTTCCGTTTTTGCCGCCGATTCCATTTCAGCAGCACTTACTAAATTACCTTCCTGAATATATGATGTAGTCCTCGAACCAGGATGGCCGGTGACATTAGGTGATGTTGCGCCGAAATAAACAGAAACGGACAAATTGCTTAACGCCTCGACTTTAAATTCTACCGCATCGGAATAAACTTCTTCTCCGGCGGGAATTGTTACAGATGGTGAGCCGTTAAATGATAAAGCTTTGTCTGTTGAAGTATCAATTGCGCTTGTGCCTGCGCCTTTTGATTTCGCAGCGTTTGCGGCCTTTATTTCCACTGGGCTGTTTCCATACTTATTGGAAAACTGAATTCGCATTTTACTTCCGCCGAGAGTGACATATACTACCTGTCTCAATGTACTATTGGTCAATGTCGCGGGCGGATTGTTGTTGCGTTCAGTCAACTGCTGCGAACTTGCCCATGTGGCTATCCAGCCTTCTTTTGCGGATGTCTCCTGAGATTGAAGTGATGTACAGGAAGCACAAAGTAAAAGAACAACGACAATGATATTTAATTTCTTCAACAATCTCATTTTTACTCCATTCCCTTTCATTTGATAAAATAACCTGAGTTCACATTCTTTGGTGCCGTTTCATTAATATCTTATGGAACTGCAAAACCAGAGTTTTCATAATCAGACATTTACCATTTAAAAGGGGAAAAAACAATTTTTTTCTTTTTGGATGGGCTAATTTAACAAAAATGCAAAGTCAAACCGGACTGATTCTTCAAAATCGTCAGATTAAACTTCATTTTATAACAGATTTCGCCTCGAATGTCCCGAATTCATGGTATTTGGAGTTTTTTCTTGTTACCATATGAAGCCATTTTACTACGCACATTGTTACAAAAATTGAAAATAACGCTATACATAGGTTTTCCATTACCTTGTATGATTTCCATCCAACTGAAGCACCATAATATAAATTAACTGGCTGGCCATCAATATAACCTTTTTTATAGCAGGAAAATGGAAATCCATAGACAAGCATTACATCAGAATATGCACTCTTTGGACTAAATGTCAGTATCATCCATTCACTAATAGATTGAGGTTGGATTTTGGAACCCGGCCGCCATGCAGCAAATGGAACAATGTTCAGTAATATGAAAATCAAAATAATAATTACTCCGGCAGACGCGGAGATTTTTGTCGGTCGGCAATAGGGGGCTATCCATCTTGATATAGAAGTTAGTTTAACCAGTAGAAAACCTGTCCCTGAGATTAAAAACCAGTATGGAATTGCAATTGCCATGTATGGCGAAACAATATAATCAATACCTCCGGTTCCAGTTGGTGATATAGCAATAACCAGGGCAAGTAAATTAATAACATGTCCCCAGCGATATCCATCATTTCCCATGTAATTGACGTGTTTGAAATGCACTTTCAATAGCTGCCTGCCTCGCGATTCCGTAACGAGAAAATGAATACCGTCATTTCTTGCACAAACCTGCGAAAGTGCAAAACGGGATTGGATAGCAACTGCCGGTTTTCTCGAAGCAGAAGGCTGTTGAATATTTATAAAAAGCCAGAGAGAAAGGGATATGACAAAGATTATTATCAAAAATATGGTGACTATTTCTTTAATTAGTTTAGGAATTACTATGTGATATAATTTTTTATCGCTCATAGATATCAACTTTTAATATAATAATTTAATAAGAGTAAATGACTCAAACCGACCGACTTGTGAAGAAGAATTATCGTAACTTTATATATAACAGTAACAAACAGACGCATGTCATTCCCGCGAAGGCGGGAATCCATTGTTGTGATAATTTATGTGGATACCCGCTTGCGCGGGTATGACAGCGAGTATCGGTCAGTTTGAGTAAATGAGTTGATGAATGCTTTTATACACTCACCAACTCATTCATCAATATATCACAATTCCTATACCTGTTCCTAATCTTCTTTACTTGGTTACTTCTAATTCAATCGGAGCATATTCTACACGAATGTCCGGATTGTAATACTCATATGCGACTGATTTCGGTGTTTTGGCTTTGAGAGGATACTTTGCCAATAACTGGTAATCAATCTTTACAGGCTTTGCGCTGTCAACTTCACGAAGGTAGATAATAATCTGTCTGCCTGTTGTCGAGTATTTTTCGATAACCTGCTGCTCGACTAACGTATCGAGCTTGTTGGGAATTAAAGTAAATCCCGGGGGCAGGCCCAAATCCACAATAACCATTTTTGCTTTTCCCGGTCTGTTGTTGGTGACAGTTGCAGTGACATTAATTATATCATCAGTTGCAAGCTGCAATCTGTCGTACTCAACTTCGATTTTCATAGGTTCTTCTGCCCGCAATATTTCCTTTGGATAAGGCATATAGTACCTTCCTACAACCTGGTACAGGAGAGAACCTTCACCTTCGAGTAAAAGCTCGATATTATTGTTTCCTTTTTGCGTGTATTCTTTCAAATCCACAAGCTGAAGAACATCGCTGTTCTTTTCGTTAATACTGATTGTGGAAACCTGCCTGTTATTAATTTTCAGAATAATTTCGGCGTTCGATTTTGCGGTTGCTCCGCGTTCTGCCATGAGCATAGCGCGAAGAGCCTGAATAGTCGCCTGTGTTGACTGCCATGTTCCGAACGAATCTTTTTTCTGGACGAGGTAGGTTACTGCTTTGCTTACCGCTCCAAGCTCTCTGCCGCAGCGAATAAACGCCTGTGCGGCCAGTGCAGTTACTTCGATATCAGCGGCGTCGCCTGTGCCGAAGGTAGGCGTTGCTGAATCTGATTTCCAGTACACAATATCATCTTTTTCAGTTTTCTTATCAAACAGAGCCTGGAGAACATCAAGTGTTGTTTTGCCTTCCGCATCGACTGTCGCAAGGGCGTTAGCCGCAAGAGCGAGGGTGTAGTTATCCTTTACTTCGTCGAAGTGTTTTTTCAGGTATTCGATTCCTTTTGCGGTTTCGCTTCCCGTATATTCAGTAGAAGCCAAAGCCCATGTGATATAAGCGGTATTGCGGATGACATCGTCTGTGAATTTATTGATGGCTCCTTCCTGAATGCCGCCCTGTGAAGGTTTGTATGAGCCGTCCTTTTCCTGCTGCCTGGCAAGCCATTGCTGTGTCCTGCTGATAATCGCCGGGTCAACTTCATAGACCTTGCTCATATCGTAGAATTCCATCAGGCCATAAGCGGTCAGGATTCTGTGTGCCGGCGCTTTTCCGAACCATTCGAAGCCGCCGCCTGGCACTTCAAAAGAGACTAATCTCTGGTAGCCTGCGTTGATAAATCCTTCTGCTTTCATTTGAAGCTCAGGTGTAATTTTTCCTGTGCTTTTCATGTAATCCATAACCAGTACGTTCGGATACGTCATCGATGAGGTCTGCTCGAAGCAGCCTCCCGGCATACGAAGCATACTGTCAAGACCTTCGACTACCTGAGAAAGAACTCCCGGATAAACCTTGACGAAGATTTTGCTTGCGTCGTCGATTGCTTTATCGGGAATATTGATTGTATGACTGATATTTCCCTTGAGCCTGCCGCTCTCGTTGACGAGAAATTCCTTGCCGTCAGGAACGATTTCAACCGTTCTTGCTATTGCATCGCTTTTTTTGCTGCCGCGTGCGGTTACCGTGAATTTCTGGAAACCAATCTTCTTGGCGACGATGGTGAAATATACCGCCCGAACTTCGGAAGGCGCCAAAGTTACAGTTCGTTCACCTGAATCTTTCAGCTCGAACCAGTCTTCCTTTTCGACTGCAAGGTTTATTTTCTGGTCGGTTTTGAGGTAGTTGTATATCGCAACCGGGACAGATACTTCATCGTTCTGAGTAAGTGACACGGGGAAATCGATATCGACGAAGAAATCCTGAAATACGTTTATTCCTGATGTTGTCGAGCCAAGCTGTCCTGACAGAGAAGAAGCCATGCAGGTCAACCGCCATGTAGTTATCGAATCAGCTATCGGGATATTTAAAACCGCACGGCCTGAACCGTCTGTAATTACGGCGGGATTGAAATATAATGTTTCAGGAAAATACTGGCGAATGCGAATCGGACCTGCGCCCGAGACATCAGATTGTTTTTGTTCTTGAGGAGCTCTTGTTGCATGAGTTTCCGCCATATTCAACACTATGGCATCTGCGGCGTCAAACTCTCTCATTAAAAGTCCGCCTCCCATCCCTCCACGTCCACCCATTGCCATTCCTCCGCGGCTAAATTTTATAACCCCGTCTTGAAAAAAGACATTATATGGAATTGAAATATCATCAATGGTATCCCATTTTCCGTCTATTCCGGCAGAAATGAGAATAAATGGAGAATATCTCTGGGCATTGACATTCCATTGGCCGGTTATTCTGAATTCTGTGCCCCATGGATCAATGGTGTCCTTCTTTTCGAGGTCTTTTTCTTCCACAAGCACAGCGAGACCCGGACCTGTTTGAACTCTTGTCTGTTCATTTTTCCTGTGCCTGTTCCTGAAATTATTGAAAGCTGTTTGTATCTTTTGGTACTGAGGCATCAGAAGATTTGACATTTTATTTTGAAATTGCGCGTCTTTGTTACTTTGCTGATAAGTATTAACGTTAAGAGAATAGTCACCGGTTCCTTTTGCGGATGCGAATAGAACACGTGCCGCCTTTTCATTGCTTGCCTGGTCTTCCCGTTCGCGTAAAATCGGCTGCGGCGTCATAATCTTATCTATTTCATAACCGTGAATCTCATAGCGAGGCGTTGCTATTTCCTTTTCGAGATAGAAATATACCTTCTCTAATCCGGGCTGCATTTCCTGAAGCGCAAAGACCGCTTCATCCACGACCATGACTCCAAGGGCCGAAGCAACACCTTTACCCGCTTTGTTGGTTATCTTAAAATTAATCTTTGCCTCTGTTCCGGGCAGGTATGTGTCACTGTCACCTGCTACTGAAATACTTAAATCGTTGGCAGGGTCAACAAGCACGATTTTCCTGTCACGGACAATCACGCCGTTCTTGCCGATTATATAGGCGTTGACCTGGACTGTGCCGGCAAGTGTCGTATCAAGTGAGATGTTGTCAGAAGCCTTGCCGTTATTCAAATTGAGTGTGCGAGTCAGGTAAGTCTGGCGGTCTTTTATCAAATCTATATAGACCGAGCCTGTTTTTCGGGTGGATACAATCGATATTGCGGCTTTGTCGCCGACACGGTATAAACTTTCATTTGTGCGAACGAGAATTGTATCGTCATCGTTTCGCTCTTTATTTTTTATTTCGATTTTAGCGCTGCCAGTCTGTCCTTTCGAATCTTTAGCCGATAGTGACATTGTTATGCTTTCGTTTTTCGCTTCGAATGAAACCTCTGCGAAACCCGCGTTATCTGTTTCTATCGTTTTACTTCCGCCCGGCGCATTATCCCAAATGATTCTGCATTTGGCAGGAGTGGAATCAGCGTAGGTGGAAACGAGATATATTTTATTTTCAATTCCGGGTATAAGCTCGCCGCTTTCCGCGACCGCCGCTATGACAATAGGCGAAGCGGTAACACTGATATTCTTTGTTATCGTTTCTTTATGGTCGGCTGTGTCTATTACCGATATTTCAAATTTGGCGGATGCCTTGCCTGCTTCCAATGGCTGGCCTACGAACTGGTCAGGCAGGCGGACTTCGAAAGTATAATGCCCGTTTTCATCTGTCTTGCCTTCGACCGTCTCGAAGTCAACATAAGCTACATCGAATTTTGAGCATTTGATTTGTACTTTACCCGCTGATACAGGTTTTCCGAAGAAGTAATCGACCTGTATGTCGCCTTTAACAGTTTGCCCCGGCTGATAAAAATTGAGGTTGCTTTTGAAATTGACTTTGAATTTTGGAAGAACGTAGCGTTCCACTGTAACAGTCTTTTCTTCTGTCATACCTGCTGCTATCGAACGAATTTTATACGTTCCCATATTCAACTCGTCAGCCAATACAAAATCCGTGTGCGAAATTCCATATTCATCGGTTGACACGGCTTTCTTGAAGACTTTATTGCCTTTCGCGTCTTCAACTTCGAATACGACATCAGCTTCAGTGAGCGGTGTCATATCCGGCTGCGACAATGTTAATGCGCGTATATGGATTGTTTGTCCCGGCTGATAAAGCGGCTTGTCTGTTGTAAGCAGGGTGCGAAGGGCGCTTCTTATCTGGATAATTTCCTCGACTGTATCCTGAGCAGATCCGGATTTTACTACGACTTTCAGTTTGGCATTTTTTATTACCATTTCAGGCATTGAAATGCGAGCGGCGACTTCGCCGTTTGAATCGGATTTGCCGCTGAATTTGGATAACACTTCATTTTCCTGAAATAATTCTACTGAAACTTCCGCGTTATCAATAAATCTGCCGGAAGCCTTATCTTTTACTATAATTCGTATAACCGGAACTGTTCCTGCTATGAATTCCCTCTGACCGAGAATAGTTGTTTCTAAGATTTCTCCTACAAAGAGCAGGCTGCGTTTTATGAATTCCTGGTTCGAGTCAAATCTGTATCTCAGGTAGTAGTTCGAAAGGTCATTATTATTGATTTGAGCGTACAAAGTAATTTTAATGGGATTTCCGCTATGTCTTCTTGTAACTTTAGCGAGCATATCACCTTCGATACTCAGCAATTCCGCTTCGAGCAGGCCGCTCCTGCCTGTCGGTTTAAGAAATTCAATCTCAATCGAATCGGATGAAACCTGTGATATCGAAATATCGGAGCCAGTCCTTTTGGTATTTGATGAATTAGCGGCTGCCGAATTAAACGCCATTGCCGCGAAAACCAAAATGACCATTCCCAGACTTATCCAAACTATTTTCTTAGTCATTTTCACATCCTTTCAAATTCAGGTTAAGTTTATAGTTTTTTTCAGTTTCTATATACTTAAGACGTTAATCAGGCAAAATAGTTGACTAATTTTGGGGAATTTTTTACATAAATAGTCTATCTTACTGTAACAGCTTGCTGCAAAAGAAGTTAAGAAATGTAAAAGATATGTAAAAAACAAGTGTAATTCAAGACTTAACATGTTTTAAGTCTTCGTTTTGTAGTTTGATGCCTTTAGGTTTAAGCAGTTGTGAATTTGCGGAATTCAGCTTCCAGTGCTTTAGTGTACTTTCCGGGCTTGCCGTTTCCAATAGGCTTATCATCGAATTTCACAACGGGAACAATATCTTTTGTCGTTACGGCGATGAAAAGTTCGTCACAAACAGATGCCTGTTTTGGTGTGAGTGATTTGTCGATAATCCCCAGCCCGATATTTTGGGCTGCTTTTATTACGAATTTACGCGTGATGGAAGGCAGAATGTTTTCTGAAAGTGGTGATGTTTGCAGTTTCTTTTCATGTATAGCGAAAAAGGCAGAGGCAGCGCCTTCGGTTATAATTCCGTCATCATTAACAAAAATAGCCTCTTCACAGCCTTTTTTCGCTGCTTCCCTGCGTGCCATGACATTTGGGAGCAGATTCAGCGATTTAATATCGCATCGTTTCCATCGCTGGTCGGGGTAGGTTATTACGCCGATGCCTTGTGTTTTCACTTTTGTATCATCTTCAAGCTCTTTTACAGTAAGGAAAAAATTCGGCGGTAGATTGTCGCTGCAAACGTGGTTGCGCGGACCGGAACCTCGTGTGATATGGAAATAAATATATGCATTGGGAATATTTGCTTTCTCGAAAGCCTGAATAATTTTAATACGAATCTGAGTTATATCGACTTTTGTAATTTCAACCGCCTTCATACTGGCTGAAAACCTCTCAAGATGCTCATCGAGAGCGAAAATCCTGCCGTTGTAGCTTCGTATCACTTCATAAACGCCGTCACCAAAAAAAAGCCCTCTGTCTAAATATTCATGCCCAACATCATTGTATGGGAGAATTTTGTCATTTATTATTGCAATTTGCATAAAAACAATCCTTGTTCAACTCTAAAGCTTTGCTATATAAGAACTTACAGCATACATATACTAATATATGATTGCCAGTATATAGTATATCATACCTGGGAAATACGCAATATATATCACGAAATACGTAATATGGGATAGAATACAAAAATATCTGTGAATTTGCTTTACAAAAAAAAAGAAATATGTAGAATATTCGTTTTATCTTGAAATTAATGCAATGAAGCATAGGAGCTGTTTAGAATGTACGCAGTAATAGAACAAGGTTCGAAACAATATAAAGTCGCCGAAGGTGATTGTATAAAGATAGAATTAACCGACATATCACCGGAGGCAACGACAATCGAGCTGGACAAGGTCCTGCTGGTAAGCGATGACAAGGAAGTCAAAGTAGGTACACCATATTTGAAAGGCGCTAAAGTAATAGCTTCTTTTCAGACTTCAGCACAGGACGCAGTTGTCAAAGGCCAAAAGCTCTATCCAATGCATTTCCGCAGGCGTAAAAACAGCAAAAAACGCGTAGGTCATCGCCAGAAACATCTTCAGGTAACTATCGATAAAATCGAAGCCTGAATTATATTCGCTTCCTGAATACGACATACCAAATTCTAAGCAATGTTCTAAATTACAATTTGCGAACAGATGTAATTGCTTAGAATTTTAAAGAAAACCCGCTGAGCAGTTAAGTTCCTTATACCCAACTACATAGGTTCAGGGCAAGCTTCAAGCTGAACCCGAAGATTCCAGCGGGTTTTAAAATCCCACGCCATCTCAGTATTATTTTGCACTCAATTTTCGAGTGCATGGCTTCTTTATATATATATGACGTAGAAACTCAGGTTTCGTTACATTTTTTTTTAGAAATTCTTAATTTTTTTTCTATACATCTTTTTTCGATGTGTTAAACTTTCCTGCTATCATGATTATTGGTGTGATGACAGCATATATTTCAATGCCGGGGGTGAATTCGCTCAAGGGCAAAAGAAGCATTGTAAAAAGCCTGACAGGCAGGTTAAAGAGCAGGTTCAATATTTCCATATCTGAAGTTGACGAGCAGGATAACAGAGTAAGAGCAGTGCTCGGCATCTCCATCGTGAGCAATGAAAGTCGGTTTATCGACCGGCAGTTCGACTCAATTATCGAATTTATGCGCAATGACGGGCGGTTCATTCTCGGTCAAATTGAGCGAGAGAAGTTTTCATGAAAGCCGGACATTAGAAAACCCTGTGGATAATAAACACGGCACTGATAAAAATATCAAGAGCCATAGCCAGGCTGATAATGATTTCTCTAATCCGGTGCATTTGCAGTTTGCCGCAGGACATAAAAAAACAGATTGCCAGAACGACTGCGCCGAGCAGGTATATTTTCGCGGTTTCTGCAAAAAGTCTGGCGTATCCGTCACCGAGTGATAAAAAAATCTGGAAATATTTTGCGGCGAGAAGCAATGTAATTATTGCAAATACGCCAAGTATAATTGAGTTTGCAAGTATCCATTTTCTGTCTGCAAAACCTGTCGAAGCAAGCCCCTGAAAGCCTGCGCCGATTATTACTGAAAAACAAAATATTGAAATGCTTAGCCAGACAACAGGGCTTATTTGAAAACTGGAATTGATTGGGTTACAGAAAACCAGGATTATACTCGAAACGATAATTACCATTATCCCGTATCTTCGAGCCGCTATGAGCATAGCTGAGCCCATAACAAGAGCGGCCAGAGGAATATGATAAAATCCGATTAAAGTTGTTCCATGTTTGGCAGCGACCAGGGGGGCAAAAAGACTGTATAATTCATTCATGTTTAATTTTGCCTGAGTTGATGCCGGAAATAATTTTATAACAGTCGTTGCCTGAAAAAAGAGAATTATTACGAAGAACGGTATTGCTGCAAACAAGACACTGAGCCATTTTTGTCTATTTTTCAGACCAAAGGCGGCGGGGTAAAAAAGCCATGGTACAGCCGCTGCGAGTGCACCTGTAACCGGGTGGAAATGAGCCAGTCCGAGCATATACGGACCGAAGCCGTAAATTGCACCCGCAAAACATGAACCCGCGAAGCCTGCGACCCACCTCCGGCTGAGTATATAGCATCCGATTGAAGCGATAAAGACATTTATCGGCCAGAGATAATGCCATCTGCCGAAAGAATGCAGAAGCGGCCCAAACAAATACAAAGCGAATGCAATATATATTATTGCAGCCGCAATAAACCTCCATGTAAATTTAAGACTTCCATGTCCCTGCATAATATTTATAATTTAACTTTTATGTCGGCTTTTTTAGTGGATTGTTTTTTTATGTCAATAATTTTAATTTTTGATTTATGGCACTTGTAATCAGGACATTTACCTGTCCAGCAGTACAGGCATAATTTTTCTTTCGGCAGCCCGATAGCGGCAACCATATCTTCAACTGTTTGATACCTTAGGGTTGTTATATCGAGGTCTTTTCTAATCCAATCGACCATTTTGCCGTATTTTTTTGTTTTTGGATTTATATATTCGGAAACATCCTCGATATCATGTCCTTCTATGGCACGTATCGCTTTTCTTGCCGCCAGTTCGTGAATCGAGCGTGTTGAAAGATTGAACTTACATGGAAACATCAGGGGCGGACAAGCCGGTCTTACATGAATTGATTTTGCGCCGCAGTCCCAGAGTTTTTTAATGGCGAAGTTTTTAAGCTGTGTTCCCCTTACGATGGAATCCTCACAAACCACTATATTATTATTTTGAATTACTTCCTTAATTGGTATAAGCTTCATTTGTGCGATAAGGTCTCTTGTTTCCTGAGAAGGCGGGGTATAGCTTCTTCCGTATCCTGATGTGTATTTCACGAGCGGACGCCTGAAGGGTTTTCCCGATTCCATCGCGTAACCCAGTCCGTGAGCCAGTCCTGAATCCGGTATGCCCGCAACCAGGTCAACTTCGATGTCTTTGTCGTGCTTTGCCAGAAACCTGCCGCATTTTTCCCTGACTATCTCAGTATTTATCCCTTCGTAATCTGATGCTGGGAAACCGGTATATATCCATAGGAACGTGCATATCTGGCTGTGATTGTTATTTCCGGGTCTGCTTTGTACCAATCCATTTTCATTAAGAATCACTATTTCACCCGGATCGAGATATTTTACAACCTCGAATCCATTATTCGGAAATGCGCTTGTTTCCGCAGTAACCGCCCATGCGTCAGGCTTTTTACCGATAATAAGCGGCGTATATCCAAACTTGTCTCTGGCTGCGTATATGCCGGTTTCATGAAGCAGAAGCAGTGAGCAGGAACCTTCGATTGTTTCGAAAACCTTTTCAATTCCGTCAACTATGCTGGTTCCCAGGTTAATGATTTTCGCAATCAGTTCCGGAGTATTTACAGCGCGTCTGCTTACTTCGCTGAAAGTTATTCCCTCAGTCAGGTACTTCTCGGCAAGCTCTTCGGCGTTTTCTACAAAACCGCTTGTAACTATACAGAACGGTCCAAATCTTGACCTTAGATAAATGGGCTGTTCGTCATAATCGCTGATTACGCCGATACCTTTGCCGCCTTTGAATTTTTGATAGTCTTCACAGAATTTCGATTTGAACTGGCTTTGATTGATATTATGTATCTGGCGTTTAAAATCCTTGTCCAGAATTGCTATTCCGCCATATTCAGTTCCCAGGTGCGAATGATAATCAGTTCCGTAAAATAGCGTTTCAGCACAACTCCCTTTTGACACTACTCCAAAAATCCCACTCATTTTTCCATCCTTCAGGAAATAAATATGTTTATTTTTACTCGGAGAATTTCCAAGCTCATAAATTATATTTTATCATAATTGCTCATATTAAAAAAATGAAATATTTTTTTAAGCCATTACATTAAAATTGCTGAACGATAGTATGCATTTTCTCATTTTCGCACACATTCGATTATAAATTAAATTACAGGATGTATTGCAGAACGGATTATTTTAAAACGACTTTGCCTGTTCCCGGCGTTATCCTTCCGATTTTATAAACTTTCTCTCCATACTTTTTCAGTTTCATTGCAATAGAATCGGCGAAGTCTTCAGCTACAATCAAAATGAATCCTATACCCATATTAAAAACCCTGTACATCTCATCTTCTTCGACAGGGCCTTTTGTCTGCAGGAAAGAAAATATTTTGTGTTTTGGCCAGTTTTTCTTTTTAATTACAGCGTTGCATGTCTGCGGAAATACTCTTGGAAGATTTTCGATAATTCCGCCGCCTGTTATATGTGCCATTCCGTGTACGACACGTTTGACTTTGTATTTGTTCAGCAGTTTGGTAATGGATCTGGCGTAAATACGTGTTGGTTCAAGAAGCACGTTACCAAGCATGTCGCCGTCAAGCTCATCTATCGTATCAGTCATTTTAAGGTTTAACTGTTTCAGGCAGATTTGCCGCACAAGAGCGTAGCCGTTGCTGTGCAGTCCGCTTGAGGCAAGACCGAGTATGACATCTCCGTTTTGGACTTGTTTACCATTGATGATTTTATCTCTTTCAACGACACCGACTCCGAAACCGGCCAAATCAAAATCTCCTTCTGCATAAGTATCCGGCATTTCAGCGGTTTCTCCTCCTATCAGTGAGCAGTCGGCTTGTTTGCAGCCGTCAGCGACGCTTTTTACAAGCTCTGCGATTACTTGAGGCTCAAGTTTATGAATTCCGATGTAATCCAGGAAAAACAAAGGCTCGGCGCCGACAACGAGCATGTCATTGATGCTCATTGCGACCAGGTCAATTCCAACTGTATCATATTTTTTCATAAGAGCGGCTAATTGGACTTTGCTGCCAACGCCGTCAGTGCCGGAGACGAGAACGGGATTTTTGTAATTCTTCTTGAATAGTTTCTCATCGTAATCCAATCGGAACATTCCTGCGAATCCGCCTTCTGATTCGATAACTCTCGGGCTGTATGTCCCTGATACAGCCGGCCATATTTTCTGTATCATTTCCTCATTGGCGTCAATGTTTACGCCAGATTGTTTATAACTAACATATTTTTCCATAAATCCCTAAGCTTACATTTCTATAAAGTCTTCAAACATATTTAATTGATAATGTTCCAGAGAGTATTTACTCACGAAAACATCTACAGGAATTCTATATGTGCCGCTCCAGCACGCAGTGCAGTAGTTATCCGGCGGCTTAATCGCGCAACCAAGCATTCCTTCCAGTGAAATATAGCCAATACTGTCAACTACGAGAAATTTCCTTATTTGCTCAATGTCGCGATTATTGGCGAGAAGCTCTTCCTTCGTAGGGAAATCTATGCCGTAAAAACACGGAAATCTTATTGGCGGGCAGCTCACCCTGAGATGAATTTCCTTAGCTCCTGCCTGACGCAATGCTCTTATTTTGCTTCGTGTTGTTGTACCTCGAACAATAGAGTCGTCGATGACTACAATGCGTTTGCCGGCAACAACTTCTTTAACAATCCCAAGTTTAAGCCTTACCTCCAGTTCTCTTTGTTTCTGCTCAGGCGAAATGAATGTTCGTCCGATATAATGGCTTCTTACCAGGCCCATATCAAAAGGAATCCTGCTTTGTTCGGCGTAACCTATGGCTGCTGAAGTTCCTGAATCAGGGACTGGTATTACTACATCTGCATTTGCGGGATGTTCAATTGCCATTCTGCGTCCAAGTTTTTTCCTGAACTCATGGACATTCTCGCCAAATATTGTGCTGTTTTGCTTCGCAAAATATACATGCTCGAATATGCAGTGTGCAGGTGTTATTTTGCCGGGAGTAACGTAAAACCTGCTGTGCAGGCCTTTTTTGTCTAACGTAACGATTTCACCCGGTTCCACTTCACGTATGAACTGCGCTTCGACAGCATCTAAGGCACATGTTTCGCTGGCAAATATATATGCACCTTTTTTGGTTTGGCCAATACATAAAGGTTTAATTCCATATGGGTCGCGTGCAGCTTCAATCCTGTCCGAAAAAAGGAAAAGCAGGCTGAAAGCGCCCTGAAGATGTGTAAGAACATGCGCAAGTGGGTCCGGTTTGCAAACATGAGTAGGTTTGGCA
This sequence comes from Sedimentisphaerales bacterium, assembly GCA_016931715.1. Classification (GTDB taxonomy): domain Bacteria; phylum Planctomycetota; class Phycisphaerae; order Sedimentisphaerales; family Anaerobacaceae; genus JAFGPS01. The sequence goes on along the minus strand of JAFGEF010000126.1, from coordinate 31,589 downwards.
AGCAGATGAACAATAACTTCTGTATCGCTTGTTGTTTTGAAAATACTGCCGTGCGCTTCGTATTCATCCCGCAGCAATCGGGCATTTATAAGGTTGCCGTTATGTGCGACTGCGACCTGTCCTCGTGAATATTCTGCTAAAAGAGGCTGGCTGTTTATTGCTTTACTTGAACCGGCTGTTGAATATCGCACATGGCCGATAGCTATCGGATTCGATAATTTTTCAAAAATACCACTGCCGTTCCGGAAGACTCTTCTGACGGTTCCCATGCCTGTATAACATTGAATTGTTTCGCCGTTGCTTGAAGCGATTCCGGCTGCTTCCTGACCGCGATGCTGAAGGCTGTGCAAGCCGAAGTAGGTATTTTCTACTGCCTCTTTATCACCGAAAATACCGAAAAGTCCACAGTTTTCACGTGCAGAATACGAAGAAAAACGACTATCTGTCATTTATTAATTGCCTTTCCATTCTCCACAGCTTTCGTACCTGACGTAAGGTATTACTCTGATGCTGCGAAGGACGAATAATTTTACTAATATTTTTTTTTGCTTTAATAATGTAGTGTAATCAAGCATTTCCCGTAAGTCAACTGTATTGTGTTTGATTTTATGTTCAATAGCGACTGTATTGTCAAAGTTATTACCTCTATGGACGATTTGGCGAACTCAAATATTTTCGTATATTATTTTTACTTTTTTATAGAATTATCCGGCAGAAATTTCCGGAAGAAACGGTGAATCTGACGAGATATAACAATTACAAAGTAAATTAGTCTTCTGCTGATTAAAAATTTATAGTACACCTAACATCTTGTCTATTAAGTATTTATGTTTCGTTATGTTTTATCGGAAGCCTCCCTTTTCGAGTACATGCTTTATGTATTTGGCACAGTAATTGCTATTTTACCCTGAGTGGTTTTGAAAAATTAATAAGTAAATCAATTTTATTTGTAATAAAAGGTAAAAAATGTCATCGATAGAATCAAGTTCAGCCAGTCAGATCCAGATGGATTATATGAAACTTCTGGTTACTCAACTGCAATACCAGAATCCGCTGGAACCTATGGATAATAGCGAGATGGCTTCACAGCTTGCTCAATTTTCAGAGCTTTCTCAGCTTGAAACGATGAATTCGAATTTTGCCGCGGTTCTAAGTACTACAAATCGCAATTATGCCAATTCACTAATAGGAAAAAATATAACGTTTTATTCACAAAATGAAACCAGTGGTGAATTAGAAATGAAAGTTGGAAGTGTTGATTCGGTTTTTTATAATGCCGATTCAAAAGAGAGCCTTCTTGGAGTTACAGTTCAAACCGGCGAAGAAAGCCAGGACTATACTCTTGGATTGAGTGATGTGATTTTGGTAGAAAACCAGTAATGCAGCCAATATGGTTGTGTGAGCACATGTTTGGTGCTCGTTATAATAAGGAGAAATAAAAATGAGTTTTGCACTATCGGCAGCGGTTTCCGGATTACAGGCGCACCAGAAAATGATTGATATTTCAGGTAATAACCTGGCGAATGTAAATACGACCGCATTCAAATCCAGCAGAGTAACATTCTCGGAATTGCTAAGCCAGACAGTTAAAAAGGCATCCCAACCTACAGCGATCATTGGCGGAACAAATCCTCAGCAGATGGGCAGCGGCGTTGGTATTTCCGGTATATCAACTGTTCTGACACAGGGCAATATCGTAAATACGGGCAACCCTCTCGACCTTGCATTGGAAGGAGAAGGTTACTTTGTATTAAATGACGGTGAACAGGATGTTTATACGAGAGCCGGGACTTTTTCTGTAGATGCAGCTTCGAGTCTTGTTGATCCATCGACAGGCTACCATGTTAAAAGAATCGGTTCTGAAGGTGAAGCTGACGGTTTTCAGATACCGGGCAACAGTAATATTCATATCCCGTATGATGTTGCCATGCCTGCAAGAGCAACATCGGAAATCGTGATTTCAGGCAACCTCAGTGCCGATGCGGCTTATCCCACAGCAAGGACTCAGGTTGTAACGTCGAATCTTTCATATACTTATGGAAATGGAACAATTGCATCAGCAAATACAGAACTTGACCAGCTTGACCAATACAGCGGTACACTATCCTCAGGGACAATAACCTTCAGCGGCTTTGATAAGGATGGAACGGCATTTGATTCCGGTCTTACAATGGCAGTTGATGGTGATACAACACTGGGGGATATTATAGATCATTTGAATACGAATGTTCTTAATGGTTCGACCGCTTCACTGTTCAACGGCCAGATACGCATAACTGATGATACGAGCGGATACAGCAAAACGGATATGTCTATGTCATATTCAGGTGATGGCACTTTGTCTATGCCTGCTTATTTTGAGTTATCGACAATAGGCGGCGAAGAAGTAAAAAGTATTAATATTACAATTTATGACTCTCAGGGCGGAGAACATGTTATATCAGGCGCTTTCGTACGTACTGATACGTCTAATACATGGGATTTAGTGCTGAGTTCGGTGACCGGTAATATTACTGAATTAACAATGGATAACAGGCGAATCGAAGGGATTACTTTTGATGCCAATGATGGTTCATATTCCGGTTTGTCTGGTACTGATACTGCACAATTTGAAATAACTTTTTCGCATAATCCGTCGATCCCCCAGACTATAAGTTGGGATTTGGGTACGAGCGGAAATTTGGATGGTTTGACACAATTCGCAGGAAGCTCTACTGCTGTTGCAAAAGACCAGGATGGCTATGAAGCCGGAAGTCTTTCGACTGTTTCAGTGAATAATGAAGGTATTGTTATCGGTGCATTTTCAAATGGTATAAAGAAAAATATTGCTACGATACAGATTGCAATGTTTCAGAATGCATCGGGTCTTGAAAGTATCGGAAACAGCTATTTCGTAACATCAGCCAACTCCGGTGAGACTATATCAACACAGGCTATGACCGGCGGCGCCGGCACTGTTCACGGCGGCGCTCTGGAAAAATCCAATGCTGATGTAGCTAATGAATTTGTTACTTTGATTCAGGCACAAAACGGCTACCAGGCAAATGCCAGAAGCATAACGGTTGCGAATGAAATACTTGAAGAGTTAACAAACCTTATCAGATAATCCATAGAGAATATGAAATGATTACAGCGGATATATTAAATTTTCAGCTTAATACAGCATCTTATTCTTTGCCGCCAGGTGCGCGATGGAAGGCGTTTCGCTGGTTTAATACGGATTTATGGAAAGAAGACGAATTTATTTTCATATGCGGCATAATGCTGTGCATTTTAATCCTGCTGTTTATTATTGTAACGCTTTTGGCTGCGATTAAAAGAAAAAGAATTTCAAACCGTTTGTTCATCGAATATGCCGATAAGACAGGTCTGAGTATCCGTGAAAGACAAATTCTTATGGATATTGCCGTCAGGGCAAAACTCAGGCTGGCAGAATCGATTTTTTCGATGGGTGATGTTTTTGACCGCGGCGCAACACAAATGATGAGAGTTACACTGGCAAAGCATGGCTCCCGAAGAAGCAGATATTTGAGCGCTGAATTATCAGTTCTGCGCGAAAAGCTGGGATTTCGCAGGCGAATACCTGCTGCTGATTTAACGATAAAGCAGGGCAGACCCGGAAGTCGGCAAATACCTGAAGGAAGAAAATTATATCTTACAAATCCCGAAACGATTGAGTTTCTCGAAGTTGAAACGGTTATTATTGAAAATACCGAGCTTGAACTGACCGTTCGAATGACAGACAATATTGCATGCGAGCAGGGGGATTCTTTTTGTGCGCGTTATTATTTCGGATCGATGATTTGGGAGTTCGATACATTTGTATTGAGAACTAAAGACAATATTTTGATATTACAGCATAGTGATAATATCAGGTATGTCAATCGCAGACGATTTTTGCGGGTTGCGGTTAATGAGCCGGCATATATAGCGGCTTTTCCATTTGCACGAGACTTGATGGATAATGAAAAGACTAAGCGAAAGAACGATTTGAAATCAGAGGTATGCAGTATTTGGGAGCCTCCAAAATTTATTCCCGCTGATTTGGTAGAGCTGGCAGGTCCAGGTCTTAGACTCGTATCGCCGATAGAAGTTAAAGTCGGTGATAGAGTTGTTGTTATTTTAAAGCTTGGATGGAAAATACTTCAGGATTCAGGACATTCTGATTTTACGCAAAACAATGATACGGAATTTTCCAGGATAATAGAAGATGTTGGTATTGTAAAGCATACCGAAAAAGCGGAAAAAGGTTTTTCGATTGCTGTTGAATTATCAGGTCTCAGTGACAAAAACATAAGTGAAATGGTAAGGGCAACTAATGAAGCGTCCCTGGGCAGGAGACAAATTAAGGAAATTCCGCCTGCTCATAAAGCAAAACAAGAGAAATGGGAATATATTTCTGAAACTATTGTAAACTGAAGGTAAAATATGTCTGAAATTACAAACCAGATTAGTTCAAGTATAGATGCTTTGATGAAAGAATATGAAATCATCACAAATAATCTGGCTAATGTCAGTACAGTCGGATTCAAGCGCAGATGCAATGCGTTTTCAAAAGCGATGGAAGAGCAGGATTCCGCGAATCAGACATATACACCCGGGACAGTTGAACTGGAATCTGCTTTTGATTTTTCCCAGGGCAATATGACTGAAACAGGACGTGAGCTGGATTTTGCCCTGATGGGAAAGGGATTTTTTGTTATAGAAACTCCTGATGGTCCTCTGTACACACGAAATGGAACATTCAACATAGATCAAAACGGACAGATTGTCGATATGCAGGGAAGAATTGTAGCAGGGGAATCGGGAACAATTACTATTCCGAGCAGTGTTTCTGTTTCAGAAGTTTTCGCAGCAGCCGATGGCACTGTCAGTGCACATGGTGCGACGTTAGGAAAATTCAAGCTTGTTGATTTTGCTGATAACCAGAACAAGCTGGCGCCGGTCGGATGTAATTGTTTTATGGTTACCGAAGAAGGCATTGAGCCTTCAGCGGCGGAAAATATCATAGTAAAGCAGAGATTTCTGGAAGCCTCAAATGTCCAGATAGTAGAAGAATTAGTGGATATGATGATGGTTACAAGGATGTATGAGGCGAATATGGAGTTTTTGAATACGAACAGACAGGCCTCAAGCAGCCTCATGAGTGTGGCAATGGGATAATAATCGTGTTGCGTGCAGAGTTCTGCGCATTATGTATCGCTGAACACAGAAATAATGATAAAAGGAGTTTGAAATGTTAAGAGCGTTTTCTACGGCAGCGACAGGCATGGCCGCTCAGCAGATGATGGTGGATACTATCTCGAATAATCTCGCGAATATAAATACGACCGGATTTAAGCGAAGCCAGATAAATTTTCAGGACCTGCTTTACATCAAAATGCAGGAATCAGGTACGGAAGTCGCATCGGGAATAATCGCTCCTACCGGTTTGGAAATAGGAAGCGGTGTTCGGGCGGCATCAAATGTAAAAATTTTTACCGCAGGTGAACTTGAAAACACCGGTAATAATCTTGATATAGCTATATCAGGAGAAGGTTTCCTGCAGGTTGTAATGCCAAACGGAGAATTAAGATATACACGTGACGGCACATTGCAAACAAATGCCAATGGAGAATTAGTTACTTCACATGGATATGCTGTAGAACCTTCAATAAGCGGTTTATCGGATGCGGTTTCGATAACGATACAAAAAGACGGGGGCGTTAATATTACTGATGCTTCAGGTTCGCAATCCGTTGTGGGTAATATACAACTGGCACGTTTTCCGAATCCAGCGGGTCTTTCGAGTGAGGGAGATAACTTGTTTAAGGAATCCATTGCAAGCGGCTCACCTATTACCGGTACTCCGGGTGAGAACGGTTTTGGCTCAATACAATCGGGATTTCTGGAGAAATCAAATGTGCAGATGGTAACTGAACTGGTCAACCTGATTACTGCCCAGAGAGCATATGAAATCAACTCCCGTGCGATAAGCGCCGGAGATGATATGTTAAAGACAGCCAACAATCTCGGAAATTAGAGGATTATTATGAATAAAAACAGGATTATCTTCGAATTTGTCTTTGCTTTTTCCATTCTGTGTTCCGCTTATGGCGATACGCGTTCTGTCAATGCTCCCAATGAAACAGCAGGCGGTTCTGGTTTGCAGATTTATCTGCCGAGAGAAATCGCGATTCAGGACAGCGCTTTATTGCTCGGTCATATTGGAATTGTAAGAGGTACTGAAACTCTTGTTAAGAAAGCAAACCAGGTTACTTTAGGTCGTTTTTCCATGCCGTCCCAGGAGATTGTTATATCAAGGAATACAATATTAAGCAGACTTGCCTCAAATGGAGTGCCTGCCTCGGATGTGACATTCATGGGTGCAGAAGAAGTTGCTGTAAAGCAGAAACAGCATATTATCACAGGGGATGATTTTATAAAACTTGCTGATGATTTTTTGAAAAATAATCTTGCCGGCAATTCGATTACCGGGTGGAAACCAGTTCGTGCTTCGGAGGAATTGATTATTCCTGACTCCGAAAAAGATATCAAGTATTCTTATGCTCTCGACAAAAATATTCAGGGAAGCCGGATAAGTGTCGGGATCGCTGTTTTGTCAGGCGATAAAAATATTGGTTCGAGAAATGTAATTTTCAGACTCGAATATGAAAACCGCGTACCTGTTGCTGTTACTGATATTGCTGCTGGCACGGTAATAACTTCCGAGAATGTGAAAATTGAGAAAAGGTCTTCGAGCTTACCTGAGCCTGCCGACTGGAAGTCACCTTATGGTTTGCTTGCAAGAAGGGCGATACAGGCAAATACCGTTGTAACGGACAATATGGTTGGTTCGGCAGAGCCGCCGGTTATTATAAAGAGGAATCAATCTGTAGTGATACGTGTCGAAAAACCGGGTTTTTCAATTACCGCTGTTGGAAAAACTATGCAGGATGGAAAAGCAGGCGATGTTATAAAGATAAAAAATGCTGACTCTCAGCGCATAATTATTGCGAAAGTTAATGAAGATGGAAGCGTGGAACCTATGTAGTATAAAACTCATACGCTTTAATTATAAGGAGAAACTATGATATTTAAAAAAGTAATAATATATTTGTCTCTGGCTTTGATATTTGTCCATGCAGACTTTTCACATGCATCATCTATCTGGGCTAAAAGAAGCAAAAATTCCAAATCTCTTTATGCCGATGATGTGGCAAGGCAGATAGGTGATGTTCTGACAATAAAAGTTGCCGAAAGCAGCACGGTAGATAATAAAGCCAAGAGGGATTTGTCAAAAGAGACGGAAAGGTCAACTACTTTTAACGGCGAAATCGGTAATTTCGCTGATATTGGCGAATATGGTATGGAAGCCGGCAGCGATAACTCGCTGTCAAGCAAGGCTGATTATAAAGATGAGAGAAAGTACGTTGACAGTGTTACTGTAGTTGTAGTTGATATTCTTCCGAACGGCAATCTTGTCGTTATGGGGACGCGAGAGCGTGACATTGCCGGCGATGTTCAGACAATCGAAATAAGCGGCATAGTAAGGCCAAGCGATATAGAATACGATAACACGGTTAAGAGCGAGCAGGTTGCTGATTTCCATTTGGTGACAAAAAACAAGGGGATAAGCTCACCGTTCACAAAGCCGGGCTGGCTTGGTGCGATATTGGATATTATCTGGCCGTTCTAATTCTTTGGAAGTACAAATTTATGAAATCAAAAACAAATACTTTTGTAATCGTTTTCGTACTTGTAATATGCCTGTGTGTAATAAATACAGGCAGGTGCGAGCGTATAAAGGATATTGTCGATGTTCACGGGCTTCGCAGCAATCCGCTGAGCGGGATTGGTCTGGTTGTCGGTTTGGCAGGAACAGGCGATTCATCATTGCTTTCGAGACAAATGCTTACCAATCTGTTACGAGAACAGGGTCTTGTTCTTAGCCCGACAGATTTATCAGGCAATAATATCGCTGTTGTTATGGTTACTTCAGATTTGGGACCATTTGATCATGAAGGGTCGAGACTCGATGTAAGTGTTTCAGCAATCGGAGATGCCAAAAGTCTTCAGGGCGGGACGCTGTTATCAACACTGCTCAAAGGTCTTGACGGGCAAATTTATGCCATCGCTGACGGCGGGGTTTCAATTGGAGGCTGGACTGCCTCGGGAGAGAAATCAACTGTCACAAAAAATCACCAGACAGTCGGCAGGATTCCGAATGGAGCAATTGTTGAAGAGCAGGAATTGTCATCGTTTTTCGAGAAAGTTCTGGGCGACAGAATTGTTACTCTGAATTTGAGAAATGATGATTTTACCACTGCTGAGGAAATCAGGCGGGCGATAAATGTCGAGTTCCCTGAAAGTGCGAAAGTAGCTGATGCCGGTACGATTCAGGTTAAAGTGCCCGGCGGCATCGAGGATGAAAAAATTTCCGGCTTCATTTCCGATATAACCCGGCTCGAAGTAAAAGTTGATTCTCCTGCTGTTGTCGTTATTAACGAACGTACGGGTACGATTGTTGTCGGTGAAAATGTCGCAATATCAGCAGTTGCGATTTCGCAAGGCTCTCTCGTGGTTAAAATCTCTGAAATGGAGATGGTTTCTCAGCCTGTAGCTCCTTTTTCAAATTCAGGCACCACAGAAAAAGTGCAGGATACTGCTATTGAAGTTACAGAGCCGTTAGCAAGTCTGATTCCAATGCCGCGTTCGGTTACAGTTTCAGAACTGGCAAAGAGCCTCAACAGTATCGGGGCGACACCGAGTGACATAATTGCCATATTTAACGCTCTGAAAAAAGCAGGCGCGCTTCAGGCTAAGCTGGAGATGATGTAGGACGAATATGATGGAAAATGCCCGATTGATATTTCCTGAGCAGGCAGTTCAGTCTGTGCCGGTAAAACAGGTAGAAAAGTCGAAACTTGCGAATGTTTCGGATGAGAAGAAAAAACAGGTTGCGAAAGATTTTGAGTCGCTCCTGTTGAATAACCTGCTTGACCAGATGAAAAACACTATCGGAAGCTGGGGTTTCGAAAAAGACAGCGTTTCGAGTCAGGTTGACGGAATTTTCTGGCTTTGTCTTTCACGTGACTTGGCAGATAAGGGAGGATTAGGACTCTGGAAAGAGATTTATAATGAAATGCCGGGAAATGAAAAGGTAAATCAATCGGAAATATCTCTGGATGGAAATTTATAAAATGGCTGAAAATGAAATAGAAAACAAAGTTGATGAGATGCTGAAATGCCTTGATATTGATATTGAGCATATACAGACAAATCTTTCCCGTCTGAACGAGCTGCGAAGCATGGTTATTAAGCGGGATGACGCCCAATTGCAGAAGCTGCTAAACGATATCCATGCGGAGTCGGATAAGTATAAAGAGCACGAATCGAAAAGGCATATGATAAGAAAAGGATTAGCAGATTCCCTCGGGTGCGGGATGGAAAAAATCACTTTATCCATGCTTGAAACCAGGTTGCCCGAACCGAAAAGAAATTCAGTAAGCACAAAAAAAACTCAATTAAAAAGTTTGGTTGAAAATTTCAAAAAAGAGTATGCAGGCACAATTATTCTTGTATCCGAATGTTCAAGATTTAACAAGCTGCTGATAAAGAGTATTTTTAATCTTGGTAAAACAGGCTCGGCGGTTTACAACGCACGAGGCACGGTCGGTGAGCATAAAGAGGTTAATAAATCACTGCTCGTTAATTTTGATTTTTAATGAAAGATTAGTGAATCGGGACAGTTCCGACAAACTGCGAATCAATGACAAAATCGTGGAGAGCATAAGTGGATAGTTATGATATAGCAATAAGCGGTCTTGGTGCGGCACAACAGGCTTTCGAGGTAATTGGCAACAATATAGCCAACGCCGCTACCGAAGGATATCATCGTCAGGAACTCAATCTGACTTCATCTTACTCGAAGCAGGTTGGTTCAATGTTATTTGGAGGCGGTGTCGATACTGGTGAAGTGTCAAGAGTAATAAATAATTTTCTGGAAAAAGAAATTTACAGGCAGCAATCGTCATTGGGTTATATTTCTCAGGAACTTGACACTCTTAGAACAGTTGAAACTATGTTTGGGGAACTTTCCTCTGACGGCGGCCTGAATGCGGCTATGGATGATTTCTTCAACGCACTAAAGGAGCTTGCGGCGCATCCGCTGGAAATTATATACCAGGAACAGGCAGTATCTGCTGCTGAAAGCATGACAAATAAATTTCATATTCTGGATGATTATCTCACAACTATAGAATGTCAAATTACACAGGAAGCAGAGAGTGTAATTCAGGAGATTAATTCTCTTGTCGAATCGATTGCCGTAATGAACAGTAAAATTGAAACAATAGAAATCAGCGGGGGAAAAGCCAACAATCTTTGCGACCAGAGAGACCGGTGTATTGCACAGCTTTCGGAACTGATTGATGTCGAGGTTCAATCACAGGATTACGGCGTAGTTAATATTTGTATTGCAGGAATACCTGTATTGACAGGCACTTCATCGGTTGAACTGGAGGTTGGATTAAACCAGGCGGGAGATTTAAGTATTTCTATTGCCGGTGAATCTGCTTATTATTCAGAAATACAGGGAGGCAGGCTCGGTGGTTTGATTTCTCTGAAAAATACACTGGTTTCGGATATTCACAGTGACCTCAACAGTCTGGCCGCCGAAATGATTCAGCAGATAAATCAATACCACGTTCAGGGAGTCGGTTCAGAGGGATCGTTCACTAATCTTACAGGCTGGACGATGATAGATGAAGATTTTGCTGATTTTGAGGCGTCAGTTTCTGATGGCGGTATTTCTATTCGTGTAACAAATGTCAATACTGGCGAAGTAACACGCACCACAATCCCCGTCGATATTTCAGAGGATTCTCTGACTTCACTGGCCGCCGATATTGCAGCCATTACGGGAATAAGCGCATCGGTTTATGATTCTAAGCTTCGCATACAGGCTGATTCCGGCTACGAGTTCGATTTTCTGCCTGCTGTTCTCCCAGAACAAACCGACAGCGATTTTACCGGGGCTGTATCACCCCCTGAAATATCCGTATCTGGTATCTACTCGGAAACTGAAAATCAAACTTTTACATTTACTGTTTCAGGTTCAGGCTCGGTAGGTAATGGCGCCCTGCAAATTACTGTGACCAATGGTGACGGAGATATAATAAAGACATTTAGTATCGGTTCAGGTTACGCAGCCGGAGATAAACTGGAGCTTGGCAACGGCATTGAAATAGCTCTCGGCACGGGGGATTTGGCTGACGGAAATACATTTGAAGTCGATGCTTTTGCCCGGAGCGATACGACCGGTATATTGGCCGCGATAGGAATAAATACTTTCTTTTCAGGTATAAATGCGTCAGATATTGCTGTGAGTTCGGATATATGCAATGCGCCGGGACGCATAGCGACCTCCATCGGGCCTGATATGACAGACAATGAAAATATATCGCGGCTTGCAGGATTGGAGGACGCACAGTTCACTAATCTGAATTCCATGACAATCGGAGAGTTCTACCGGGAAATGGTTACTGAAATAGGATTGGATGTTTCAACCAGAAGTATCCGGCAGGAAAACGTTGAAGCGACAATTCAGAATCTCTCGAGTCAACAAAGCGAATTGAGCGGTGTTAATATAAATGACGAAGCAGCCAGGCTGCTGATTTTCGAGCAGATGTTTCAGGCTATGTCAAAATATCTTGCTGCGATCCAGAACTCTTTATCAACTCTTATGGAAATAATATGATGGTGACAAAATGAGCGGATCACTTAATAATATCTATAATAATGTAAGCTATGCTTTGCTTATTAATACGGAAGCGATGACTAAACTGCAGGAGCAGGTTTCAACCGGTTCACGGATAAACAGGATTTCCGATGATTCGACATCTGCCTACAAAGTACTTGGGCTTGAAACAGAACAGAGGTCTTTGAGTAATTATATTAACACTATTACGGAAACTATGGATTCGCTTGAGATATCATCCTATATAGTTCAGAGCATGGTGTCGTCTATCAGTAATGTTCGTACGCTGCTTACCCAGATTACAAGCGGTACTTATAATGAAGTTGACAGGACAACTACGGCTGAAGGTATCGATGAAATATTGGAAGAATTACTTGCGTTAGCCAACAGGAAAAACAACGGTCAATATCTTTTCGGGGGCAGCAGTTCAGGCTCGGAGCCGTACCTGGCTGAAAGAACTGATGGAAAAATTACTTCTGTGACATACCATGGCAGTTTTAAAAACAGGGATGTTGAGGTTGCAGACGGCATGCAAACAGCTTCTTTGCTGGTTGGTGAAGAAGTTTTTTGTTCCAATGATCGCGGTACATCCCAGTTCTTCGGAAGTACGGGAGCAAGTGAAGGCTCCGGTACTTCCAGTGTAAAAGGCGATATATGGCTCACTGTGACCGGCTCAGAAGGAAACTGGACTCTTTCCATAGACGGTGGTCTGACAACTTTCTCCAGTGACGGCACAGATACAAACCTGGCGGTTGTAAATTCGACTAATGGGCAGGTTTTATATGTTGATACTACTCAAATCAGCCAGACAGGCGTAGAATTGGTTCGCACGTCGGGAACTCATGATTTATTTGATACTTTAATTAGTATTCGCGATATACTAATTAATGATGCCAATTTTTCCGAATCCCAGATAAGAGAACTTCAGGAAACTACATTAGCCTCGATAGAAGAAATAAGCAATCTTTTAGTCAAGACAGAGGTTTCGTTAGGCATGAAAATAAACTTTTTAGAAAACCTTAAGAATAACCTGACGGATATTCAATATAATGCTGAAGATGAATCGACACGTCTTCAGGAAGCTGATATTGCACAAATAACAGTGGATTTGGCACGACGTGAAGTTCTGTATCAAATGTCTTTGTCAATAGCCGGTACAATTATGTCCGTGTCTCTGCTGGATTATATTGATTAGTTCGTGCGGTTCATTCCCTAATTCAGAATCAACTGTGGCGAACTGCAAGTGTTTGATATTTATACAATTTATGAAAGAAAAAGCTCATAATTGCATATAAAAAACTAAAAACGATTGCGGCATATAATTTGCTGTATGAAATGATGCTTGAGAAGAATGCAGGGTGTGCTTTGCACACCTTTTTTTGACTTGAAGTCATGGCTTAGAACGCAGGCTCAAGCTTTTTAGTGTGAGAAATCACATATTTAGACAAGGAATATGAAATGGTACCAGGTAATTACTTGAAAAATGAAGGTAAAATTCCGAATAATTCGAATTCTTATCAAAAAGGTCTGGATGCAGCCCAGGCAGGCCAATATGAACAGGCTCTTTGTTTCATGCAGGAGCATTTGCATACGGCCGGTGAAGATGCGCAAGTTCTTAATGATACCGGTGCAATACTCCATTGTCTCGGACGCTCAGAAGAAGCAATTGCCTATTTTCTTAAAGCCCGAAGATTAAATAGTGAATCCGCTGAAATATTGTGGAACCTTACGGAAACATATCTGGCAACAGGAAGGGCAAAGGAAGCTTCATGTCTTTTCGATGATATGAAAAGGATGGAAATATTGAATGTCGATGTGCTGAACAGAACGGCAAATGTATTTCTCAATCAAAATAATAAAGCCGGCGCTGTTGAAATGCTTTTACAGTCTCTTTATATCTGTCCAAAACAGGAAATTCTTATACCTATGCTCAGCGTAATTAAATCGAAAAGGCCTAAAATTGCCTTTTTCTGCGGCGGCGACGGAATGAATTTTCTTAATGAAATCTACGAATTTGCAAAACAGCGTTTTGAGGTTCGGCTTTTTGACGGGCGTACGGAAGACCAGTTATACGAATTGATGAAATGGAGTGATATTTCGTGGTTCGAATGGTGTACAAACCTTGCAGTTATCGGTTCCAGGAAACCGAAAGTCTGTGAAAATATAATCAGGCTGCATCGATACGAAGCTTATGAGCAGTGGCCCCGGGAAGTGAACTGGTCTAATATAGATCTGCTTATAACAGTAGGTAACAGTTTTGTTAAAAATGCTCTTATTCAAAGTGTCCCCGAGATTGAGAATCAGACTTCTTTAGTTACTATTCCGAGCGGCGTTAACCTCGAACGTTTTACTTTTATCGATAAGCCGCGAGGCAAAAACATAGCATTTTTATCGAACTTAAGATTAGTAAAAAATCCCGCGATGATTTTACAGTGTATGCAGAAACTTCACTATATTGATCCGGAGTATAAATTATTTTTTGCCGGACAATTTCAGGATGGAAGTCTTGAGCAATATTTAAGATACATGGTCAATACTCTCGGTCTTCAGGATGTCGTATTTTTCGACAACTGGCAAAGGGATGTGCATGTCTGGCTGAAGGATAAGCATTATGCTGCTTCGACGAGTATAATTGAAAGCCAGGGAATGGGAATACTCGAAGCGATGGCCTGCGGCTTGAAGCCGGTTATTCATAATTTCCCGGGGGCAAGCGAGATTTTCAGGCCGGAATATGTATTCAATATATCCGAAGAATTTTGTCAGCATGTTCTATCGGAATCTTATGAGCCTCAGCAGTACCGCAGATTTGTCGAGGAAAAGTATCCTTTGAAAAAACAGTTGGCTGAAATCAATAATATTTTCATTCAGCTTGAAGCGAAATTGGAGTCGAAGCATATAGGGAAAATGTCACATTCTTTCCCGCAGACAGATGGACGCAAACAGTTTTCAATAGCACCTGAACTGAGTTTATCAAATATTTCATAAATGAGAAGAGACTATAACAAAAATGGACCGGTTGTCAGTGTCCTGCTGCCGACTTTCAATCGTCCTCAATATTTTTATAAAGCCCTGGCAAGTGTTTTGAATCAGAGCCACGAGAATCTGCAGGTCATCGTAATAAATGACGGCGGTGCGGATGTCAGTGACATTGTGGATTCGTTCTTCGATTCGAGAATCGTTTTTATAAACAGGAAAGAAAACCGGGGTAAAGCTCACTCGCTCAACGAAGCTCTTGAGAAAGCGGAAGGTAAATATATAGCTTATATCGATGACGATGATATATTCTATCCGGATCATATAGAAACTCTTGTTGACGCCCTTGAAAATAGAACAGATTGCATGGCGGCATACAGCGATTTGTATAAAGTTTATTGCAGTGTTTCCCGTAACGGCGGCAGGCAGCCTCTGAGCAAGGTCGTGGATGTCAGCAGGGACTTCGACCGATTTTTTATGCTGCATTTTAATCATGTTCTGCACGTGAGTTTGATGCATCATCATGACATGATATATAAAACAGGTTTTTATAATGAAAATCTTAATGTTCTGATAGACTGGGATATGACCCGCAGGCTTGCTTTCTTTACGGATTTTTACCATATATATAAAATTACAGGTGAATATTATCATCCGATGGGGGATTGCGACAGAATTTCCGTTCAGCAGAGAAAAGACAAACATAATTATCTCAAAAATGTTCTGGCTATACGAACGACAAGGCCGGAGAAACCATGGCCTGCTGTCAAAGACCTGTCTATTATATTCGTGACAGACAGATTGGACAAACAGGCAGGAAAAACTATAAGCTCCATCTGGCAGCATACTTTTTATCCTTATAAACTGTATATACCTGTGCCGAATACTGATTTAAACAGGCTAAATACGGATATGCCTAACATAGTTATTGTGCCTGTCAGCCCCGCATCTTCCCAGACAGAGCAGATAGATATAACACTGAAGCAGTGCGAGGGAGAATATATTGCAGTAATACCCAGCGGTTTTCCTGTAAGAGATTATTGGATTGAGAATCCGGTACATGCCTTAATAAATTGTGAAAGTGAAAGACCAGGCTGCTTATTGGAAGATGCGGCTGAAATGCTCTGGGCGGCCGTGCTGAAAAAAGAAGATTTATTTGCAGCAAGAAAAATGTTTCCCCAATTGTCACTGCATGATTCACTGGCTGCCGCGGGAATAAAATTGAACAAGCCGGTGTTCGAGGAACTTCCGCTGCAGTTTGATAATATGCTTCAGCAGGCGTTTATTGCTCAAAATAATGGAGACTGGTTTCAGGCAGCAGATATTTACGAATATATTGCTGAAAATCACGGGAATGAATATTGGATGAAAACTCTGGCGGCAAACGCATTGTATAAAGCGAACTACAAAAAACTTGCTGCGGATTTATGTGCGGAAGTCAATCACAGCAGGCCGACTGTTCAGACTTTACTGCTCGAAGCGAAAATAAGGCGTGAAGAAAAGAAATATGACACAGCCATCGAATTACTAACTATGGCGGAAAGAACGATTGAAGGAACTGAATATTTATGGACATAGCTCAAAACGATACAAATCAGGAGCATGACTCGACGCAGCATTATGAAATATTGCAGGAACTGGGAGACTGTTATTGTTCTATCGGAGATTATGATCGTGCAAGACAATACTATGAAAATGCTGCTGTTTTGGGACCCGATGAAGCTGCTCCATATGTCGGTCTTGGCGTGGTTGCCCTGCAGAATAATCAGTTGGAAGATGCCAGGGCGGCCTTTCAGGTTGCATGCAGGCTGGATGCGAATTGCGCGAAAGCTTATGCCGGTTTGGGTATGGCGGCTCAGCAGAAAAATGATTACCAACTGGCTTTTGATATGTATTTGAAATCTCTTGAGCTGGATAGTGAAAATATGATCGGCCTGCTCGGCCTGTTTCAGACTTCCTGCCAGATGGGTTCGTTCGGGCAGGTTACACACTACCTTGAGCTGTATCTTAATATGCATCCCGGCGACACTTCTGTTATGTACCCTTTGGCCGCTTTGTATATGAGAGACGGAAAAATAGAGGCTTCGCAGAATATTCTGCGGGATATTCTTGCACTTGCTCCCGATAATGAAGATGCGGCGAATTTGCTGGAAGAAATCGAACACAACCTTGCACAAACGCAGAGGATATAGTTTAGGAATAGACTGATTATTATGAATACAGGAGTTATAGAAGATAATCAGCAGGAAAATATTATTCTGCTCGACAAACTTGTATGTCTGCTGCAAGAGCAGTTGAATGTTATCAATCGCTCGGATGTGACAGGCAAACAAAGCGAGATTCTCGCCGGACAAACGCAAACTCTTGTAGATGAGATAGCCGGAAAACGCCTGCTTGATTCGGAGCAGTTCAAAACGCAGCGTGAAAATATCGAAAAATTGTATAAAAATCTCAGCGTTGCTGTAATGGCCCGAAAAAATGAAACAGAAAATCATTTAAACCATATACGCAAAGGGAAGAAAACTTTAGGGACGTATCGTAATAATATTTGATTTGACTTCAGTATGTAATAAATGTATGCCTTTTATGATTCACTTATGGAGTGATTAGTTATGAACATTTTAGTTGTAGGCGGAGCCGGCTACATCGGCGGAGCAATCACGGATATATTGCAGAAAACAGACCATAAAACGAGAGTTTATGACTCCCTGGTTTATGAAGAATCTTATCGGAAACCTGTCGATTTCATATGTGATGATGTGCGAAATATGCACAGTTTGAGAAAACAATTGGACTGGGCAGATGCAGTGATTTGGCTTGCTGCTTTGGTTGGTGATGGTGCATGTGCAATCAATCCGGGATTAAGTGAGGAAATCAATCAGTATTCGGTACAAAGGCTTGCTGACAATTATAACGGCAGAATTATATTTACTTCCACGTGTTCCGTATATGGAGCGCAGGGAGGTATTCTCACGGAAGAATCTCCTACTGATCCGCTTTCCGTTTATGCAAAAACCAAGCTTGAGGCAGAGCAGTATCTAAGTGAAAAAAATGCACTTATTTTCAGGCTCGGAACGTTGTTTGGCGTAAGCGACTTATTTGCCCGGTTACGACTTGACCTGGTGGTCAATATTATGACGGTTCGAGCGGCTATGGAAGGGGAATTGACTGTTTTTGGAGGAGAGCAATTCAGGCCGCTGCTGCATGTCAAAGATGTGGCAGAAGCTATCGTTGAGTATGTTGATAGTGACTTTACCGGTATATATAATTTGCATCGGCAAAATGTGAGAATCATCGACCTGGCTTACCAGGTGCGTAATCATTTTCCGGATACTCTTATTAAGCAGACCGAAATGAAATTTCAGGATTCCAGAAATTATCGTGTCGGCAGTGAAAAAGTGATAACAGAACTGGGCTGGAAACCAAAATATTCGATTGATGACGGGATTATAGAAATCAAGGAACTTATTCAAACCAGGCGCCTGAAAGATGTATCCAATCCGCGTTATACTAACCAGGCTTATTTAACCAGGTTCAATACGGAAATAATGGATACTAAAGTTACGCGAATTAAGCGAGAGGTTCTGGTGCATGCAAGATGAAAAAGGAACCTTATATTATCGATGGCGGCTTGGCCGTAGATGACCGCGGTGAGATTGTCTTTGTTAACGGATTTAATTTCGATTCGGTCAAGCGATTTTATGCAGTATCGAATCACAAAGCAGGTTTTTTAAGAGCATGGCATGCCCATAAGAAAGAAGCAAAGTATGTGATTGCATTATCCGGTACAGCTCTTGTCGGTACTGTAGAAATTGATGATTGGGAAAAACCTTCGGTTAATTTGAAAGCAGGGCGATATATTTTATCTGCACGGAAGCCTCAGATATTGTATATCCCTGCGGGTTATGCCAATGGTTTTATGTCACTTACACCTGATTTGAAATTGATATTTTTTTCGACATCAACACTCGAAGAAAGCTCAAATGACGATTTTCGCTATGATTCACGATATTGGGATATCTGGAACGTTACTGAGCGATAGTATATCCTGAGAAAAATGTAATGAAAAAATCAAAAGTATTGATACTTGGTGCAAGTGGTATGCTTGGCTCGATGCTGGCAGATTTCCTTTCCAGGAAAGAAAATCTGTCTTTGACCGCTGCTGTGCGTTCTCCGAAGCTGCTTGATATATTTCAAAAAAAAATCAGTAATGTCACATGGCAAATATTCGAAATTAAAGACGAAGCAAAGACAATCGAACAACTTGAGAATTTACCCGAACCAGACTGGATTATCAATGCGATAGGCATCATTAAACCATATTTACACGATGACAAACCGGAGGAAGTGGAACGCGGCATTATTGGAAACTCCTGCTTTCCGTTCTGGCTGGCGAGAACTTTCAAAAAGTCCCGCATATTGCAAATCGCAACAGACTGTGTATATTCCGGCCAGAAAGGACAGTACGTCGAAAGTGATAAACACGATGCGATTGATGTTTACGGCAAAACAAAAAGTCTCGGCGAAGTGCAGCTTCCGAATGTAAATCTGCTCAGGTGCTCAATCATTGGTCCAGAAGTTAAAAGCTATGTATCGCTTCTCGAATGGTTTTTGAGACAGCCTGCGAATGCCAAAGTTACAGGCTTTACTAATCATTCGTGGAATGGAGTTACAACACTGCATTTTGCAAAAATCTGCTGTGGAATTATCAGCAATAATTTATCCCTGCCGAATCTTTCGCATATAGTTCCACATGGTGACATAACAAAACATGACTTATTGTGCAGCTTTGCAGAAAGTTTTAATCGTAAAGATATTAAAATATCAGCCGCGAATGCACAATATATGATTGATAGAAGACTTGCCACGGAAAAGCAGGAAATAAACGCCGAATTATGGAAAAATGCAGGGTATGAGGCACGTCCGCCTTCTGTTTGCGAAATGGTCGGGGAGCTTGTCATGTATGATTTCAGATTTCGGGGGATGGAAGAATGAAGATTCTAACTATTTTAGGCACAAGACCGGAGATAATCAGATTAAGCCGCATAATTGCAAAACTTGATGCTCTTTGTGACCATGTGCTGGTGCATACATGTCAGAACTATGACTCGAATCTCAATGATATTTTCTTTGAGCAGTTGGGCGTTAGAAAGCCGAATTATTTTTTAGGTGCAAAAGGCACATGCGGGGAGCAGATTAGTACCATATTAACACAAATGGAAAAAATCCTTGCTCAGGAAAAACCGGATAAGTTTCTTGTTTTAGGTGACACAAACAGCTCAGTTGCGGCGATTATGGCAAAGAGAATGGCTGTTCCTGTTTATCATATGGAAGCAGGAAATCGCTGTTATGATGATCGTGTGCCGGAGGAAGTCAACAGGCGCATTATCGATCATTCGAGCGATGTGCTTTTACCTTATACGGAAAGAAGCAGAGCCAACCTGTTGCGTGAAGGAATTGAAGGCCAGAGAATATATGTTACCGGAAATCCGATTTATGAAGTTATTAAATATTATACGGACAAAATAGATTCGAGCACCATTTGTGAAGATTTGAATATTAAAGCAAATAAATATTTTCTTGTAACTATGCATCGCCAGGAAAATGTTGATATAAAGCATCGCCTTAATGGTATTATAAACGCATTGATTGGATTGCAGGATGAATATAAAGTTCCGGTAATTATCAGCACTCATCCGAGAACGAAAAAACGCATGGACGAAAATGGCATTGAAATAAAAAATAAAAATATTCGTTTTATGCCGCCGTTCGGATTTTTCGATTTTGTCAATATGGAGAAAAATGCTTTTTGTGTTATCAGCGACAGCGGAACGGTTCAGGAAGAATGTGCGATTTTCAGGAAGCCGACGGTTACTATGCGAGATGTGACCGAGCGTCCTGAGACACTCGAATGCGGCAGCAATATACTGAGCGGAGCTGAAACTGAAAGTATTGTCAGATGTGTAAAGACAGTTTTGGCTCTTGAAAGCAAATGGGAAGCTCCGCGGGAATATCTTGTCGAAAATGTCAGCGATTTAATTGCAAGAATTATGTTTGCATATCTGCCGACTAATGTTCAGCGTATTCAGGGATAAAAAAATGAAAATATTATTTGTCAGACCAAGATATGATGACGGTTTCGGTATGAAACCGATAAGCATCTCGATACTTTCTGCGCTTGCAAAAAAAGCGGGCTTTGAAACGAGCCTGTTTGACGCAGGTAATTATGATCATGAGTTCGGTTCTTATCATTACCTGAAAGACCTGAACTCTGTTAAGCTGATGAAACCTGTCGATTTCAGCAGATATAATTTCCAAAAAGAGAAAATGAAGCTGGAAGAAGCCATTATAAGAAAATTGGAGTCTTTCAATCCCGATATAGTTGCAGTCAGTGTAATATCGGGTCAGCATATCCTCGCGGAAAAAATATCACGTTATATTAAGGAATATAAGCCGGCAGTAAAAATAATCTGGGGCGGTCCGCATGTTACAGTTGCTCCTTACGACGCATTGCACCAGGGCGCTGATTATATATGTGTAGGGGAAGGATTAACGGCTTTTGACAAGTTCATCAATGTTTTTTCACGAGGCGGCGATTTAAGCAGTCTTAATAATATTTGGTCACTGAACAATAATAAACCCAACTGCAATAATTTGGCGTCGATGAAAGAAAGTCTTGATGATTTGCCGTATTTGGACTGGAGCATATTCGGAGAAAAGGATTTTCTGAAGCCTTATGACGGAGAAGTCTTGCGAGGCGGCGATCACATGGTTACATGGGGCTGCCCGAACAAATGTTCCTATTGTATTAATGAGTATTATCAAAATCTTTACAGGGATAATCACCGGAAATTCGTAATCAGAAGATATTCCCCTGAAAGAATTATAAGTGAGCTGAAATATCTGAAAGATACATATAAGCTGGAATTTCTAAAATTCTGCGATGAAAATTTCCTTCTGACACCGGTGGAATATTTGAAAGACTTTGCTGATAAATACGCGAAAGAAGTAAATATTCCATTTACTACGGCGTGCCATCCCAGATTAGTTACCGAAGAGAAGATTGATTTATTGAAAAAGGCCGGTTGTGCGAGTTTATCTATCGGTATCGAAACAGGTGACGCCGAATACAGAAAAAACATCCTTAATCGTACGGATTCGATTGATGATGTTGTACGTGCTTTTCATATGGCAAAAAATGCCGGTATAAGGACAATGGCTTTTAATATGCTCGGTCTGCCTTTTTACAGCCGTGATATTTATGATAAAACCATCGAGTTGAATCGCAGGTCACAAGCGCAGTATTCCACAGCTTCGTTCTTTTATCCATTTAAAGGCACTAAGCTGCGTGAGGTTGCAATAAAAAATAAGTTCTATGTTTCAGAAATGGATGTGAACTGTCCGATGCTCAGGATGGGTACGCCATCGCTTGTGTTTAACGAATTTGACGCTGATGAATTGAAGGAAATGTTCAGTGTATTCGGATTATATATAAAGCTCCCGGAAAATTACAGGAAGTATATCCAAAGGTCGGAAATAACTGATTCAATCGGTTTAAGACTGAGAAATAAACTTATAGAGATATATGAAAACACAGTTTGGAAGAACGACGGCTGGTTTATCGATGACGGGAATGAGGATTCCTATATTGATGAACTGGAACATATTATGGAAGAAGATACTCCTGCGCTGAGCTGCATGGAAAAAAGGGAAAACGAATGATTACAGTTTTTACTTCGTGCTATAATCAGGGAAATCACTTATCGGAAGCAATCGAGAGTGTTTTGAATCAAACGTATTCTGATTTCGAATATTTGATTTATGATGACGGCTCTACCGATAATACTTGGGACATCATACAAAATTATGCGCAGAAAGATAAACGCATAAGACCTTTCAGGATTCCAAAGTCACCCAATGTAGGTGTTGTTATTAATCAAAGCATAAAACAGGCAAAAGGCAATGTATGGACGTGGTGTCCGAGTGATGACGTTTGGCTGCCGAATTTACTCGAGGAAAAGTATAAGGAGTCTCAAAAATATCCTGATGCGATATTATATTCGGATTGGATAATCATAGATGAACAGGGCAGGTATATCAGTCAGGTATCACCAAAAAGATTTTCGCCGCAGGAGTTCAGGGATGTAGTCTGGCATGATTCTCCCATAGGCTTTACCGGAATCTGGGTACCAATGAAAACTTTTGATAAGGCTGGTCTGTTTCCTGAGAATCTGGATTTCAGCGAAGATTACTATTGGATGGTTAAAGCAGCTATTCATGGCATTGATTTCAGATGCGTGCCGCAGGTATTATATAAAAAGAGAACGCACAGCAATACTACTACAGGGAGGAATCGGAGTAAAATCCTCGAAGGTGTCAAAAAAATCAGGGAAGTGTTGAGAGCCTATAAGATAAATTTAAGCAAAATACCCAAAAAGATGTATTTCTTCTGGGCGAATGAAAGTATGTCATGGCTGCGTTATATGACACTGTATTCGTTTAAGAAATTAAACCCTGAATGGGATGTGGAATTATATTACTGCAAGCCGAACAAAGTAGTATATAAGCCCTGGAAGGATTCTCCGACACAGGACTTCTTTAATTTTCAGGGTAAGGATTATTTTCCTGAAGTAGAAAAGCTCGGTATAGCAGTAAAGGAATGGTCTGTAGAAAGCATAGATGGCAGGGACTGGGAAAATATATTCTGCTCTTCGCATAAGAGTAATATTTTCAAATGGCAGAAAATGGCTCAGGAAGGCGGATTCTATTCCGATTTGGATATCTTGTACCTTAAGCCGATGGATGAATATTACAAGAAAGTAAAAAACACGGATTTGATAATATGCTACAGGAATAAATATTGTTCGATAGGATTTCTTGGGTCCTCACCCGGCAACAGGTTTTACAGAGATATATATCTGAACGCATTTGATAATTTTAAGGTAGATAAATATCAGACGGTTGGAGTTGAGAATATTTATGCATGGCTTAAGAAAATAGCAAATGTCCCCAATGATACTGAGATTTCCCAGATGGATTTGTGGGATATAATGCAGCGTAATTATCCAGAAATACGTGCGTTTAATAACGAAATGGAGCTGTTGTATCCCTGGACTTTCGACAGGATGGAAGAAGTGTTTCATTTCAGACATACGAACATCCCTGAAAACTGCATCGGGATTCACTGGTATGCCGGAGATATTATCTCGCAAAAATACAATAACCTGCTGACTTCAGAAAATTACAGCCAGTTCGACAACACTTATACTTACTTTGCATCCGAACTCATAAATAGAGAAAATAATTCTCATAATTATCTTCAGAAACAGGCGGAGGATAACAAACTCGTTCCTGTGTTTAAGGAATTTCTGCAAAGGGACAGCAAACTGAATATTAAGAAAGCCAGGGTATTCTACTCAAGGCTTATGGTAACTGAACCTTCAAAGGATGGGCTTTACAGTCTGCGTTTCGGATTTACTAATATATGCAAACAGTTTGAAAATACGATAATGATGCCTTATACCGAGCCTTTTAAGGAATTTCTGGCAGTAGATCCTGAAACAAATGAAGATTTGCTTGTAACCGCCAAGGATGTTTTCCGGGCTTTGAGGAGAGGTTATGATTTTTCCGCCGCGAATTGCATATATCAGCAAAAAAGATTAAATAGCAATTCAATACCTTCGGTAGCTTTCACTGTAAAAAATTCTTCAATTCTTGGCGGGGGAACGCTGAATGTATTTGAATACGCGAACTGGCTGTCAGATTCAGGTGTTGATGTCGCTGTGTACTCCGATGATAAATTACCCGACTGGATCGATATTAAAGGAAGATTTTATCATATTGAGGATGCACGCGAGAGGTACTCATCAATTACGGAGCCTGTTATTATCGTGTATTCGATTTTTGAATTACAGGATTTGCTGTACTGTTGTGATGCGGCTGATAAGGTAATATATCATTTATGTCAGGGCATAGAAGACCATCATTATTGCAATTCAACATACGAGTCACTCATGACTCCCAAGACCATATTTGAATTTCTTTTCTCCATGCCTGTAGGGCGCATATCAGTATCTCCGCATATCAGTGATTACTTCAGAGCAAATTATAACCAGAAGACCATTGATATTTTTAACGGCATTGATATAGAGCTTTTTAAGACTCAATCTTCAAAAGTGTTGGGTAAAGAGATAAAGATACTTAGCAGTGGAAGTCCAAAGCAGGCATTAAAGGGAAAAGCAGACATAAAAGAAGCATTGGCAATAGTTTCTGAAAAATATCCCGATTTGAGTTTCACTTTAACAATAGCGTGCGGCCAGAAGAATTATGATTCGAATTGTTTCGGGAGCGACTGGACTGAAATCACCGGCGAAACAAACTATTATTTTGGAAAGGGACCGGGCAGATATAATTGCAAAATCAAATATGGCTTGTCTCAGGAGCAAATGTGCCGGGCTTATTATGATTCTGATATTTATATTAATTCGTCCTGGTACGAGGGATTTGGATTGCCTTCCATCGAAGCAATGGCCTGCGGTATTCCAGTTATCCAGGCGGATAATAGAGGCCTGGACGGAATTGTCACTGACAGAGAAAATTGCATTTTAATACATCCGAATAATCCTGTGGAAATGGCACAGGCAATAGAAACGCTGATTAAAGATGGCGAACTGCGAAATAAACTGGCAGTAAAAGGGATTGAGACTGCGAAACGTTTTACAAAAGAAAAGCAGCATGAAATGTTCGTCAGGGAGTTCGAGAAAATTCTTTGCTGCAGCTTTAATTCTGTTCAGGCTGAGAAAAAAATAAAAGATTTGAATATTATTAATCCTGCAACAGGTCAAAAAGAGCCTTATGAGCCTGTTTTTACTATTCTGGTTCCAACGTATAATCAGGCAAAATATCTTCCTCGCACTTTGGAGAGCCTTATTAACCAGACGTACGAGAACTGGGAAGCTGTCGTTGTTAATGACGGCTCAACCGATGAAACAGCAGAAATATTAAATCATTTTTCACAGAGAGATCAGAGAATTAGAGTTTTTCATAAGACAAACGGCGGGGTAAGCTCTGCCTTGAACGAGGGATTGCGAAATGCCAGAGGTAAATGGATATGCTGGCTGTCATCCGATGATCTTTTCGAGCCTGATAAATTAAAAATACATCTTGAGGCAATAAAAGAAAATCCGCAAATTCAAATATTCCATACAAACTATTATATTATCGATGGCCGGACAAACTGCAGGCTTCCCGCAAAATCCGATATGAAATCGTTTATTCCGCCGGAGAATCTTCAGGTATTGAAATTCTTCGAAATCAATTATTATAATGGAATCAGTATCGCGGTACATCGTGACGTTTTCGGGCAAGCTGGTTATTTTAATGAAAATTTCAGGTATGGGCAGGATTTCGATATGTGGCTCAGGATGAGCGCTTTGTATCCTTCTGTTTTCATTAATAAAAGAACATGTACAACTCGAATACATTCCGAACAAGGCGGAAATGTTACGATTGGAAAGAATGTTTACGATTCTTTCGGTATTTATGATTCTGCCGCTGCTTGTCTTGAATTTCTGAATAAAAACGAATTTTCGGCGCTTTTCCCGGCTCTCGATTTATCCAATGCGGAACATATTTTATTCGCTATAAAAAATACATTGAAAGTTCTTACCAATCCTTTATCGTTTATTAATCGCTGCGGATACGCATCGGCGCTGATAGACAGAATGCAGGAGTGGCTGACACATTCGGAATTTGCATCGCCGTTTAAACAAAAGCTGCCTGATTTAGTTGATAAAATACGCGTAAAAGGTCTTCCTCATAATGTTATGGCAAAACTGAAAATGATGAGCCGGATGCTGGATAAGCCTTTTTCGTATCAGCCATATAATCCTTTATGTGAGATGGAAAAAAATATTCAGGAGCTTGAAAAAAATCATGAAAACGAGCGAGTTTCCATCACAAGGGACTACCTGGCTAAGGTTTCACAAAAGAAAAGCAGAAAAGAATCGACAGATGATAAACCTGTATTTTCTATTATTGTTCCTGCATACAACCAGGCTCAATACTTGCCAGCCGCTTTAGACAGCCTTATTAAACAGACTTATGGCAATTGGGAAGCCATAATAGTGAACGATGGTTCGACTGACCATACGCCGGAAATAGCTGGTTGTTATGCGGCGATGGACTCAAGAATTCGTGTTGTTAATAAAGAAAATGGAGGTGTTGCTTCGGCATTAAATGAAGGAATAAAAAATGCCGCAGGTAAATGGATATGCTGGTTGTCCTCCGATGATATGTTTGAGCCTGACAAACTGGAAATTCATGTTCATGCTTTTGAAAAAAATCCGGAAATACGCTTTTTCCATACAAACTACTATATCTTCGATGAAGAAAAAGGTGAAAAATGTGTCCTTGAAGATGATCCGCGAAATCATGCAGCTCCGGTTGAGTTTCAGGTTTTACATTATTTTGATAGAAATTGTACCAATGGAATAAGCATAGCTGTACATCGGGAAGTATTCGAACATGTCGGTTTGTTTAATGAAAAATATCGATACGGCCAGGATTTTGACATGTGGCTCAGAATCTGTGCTAATTACAGAGCTTTGTATATTGATAGAAAAACAGTAATAACTCGCTGGCATGTAAATCAAGGTACAAGCTGTTTCCCAATGGGCGGATTTTATGATTCAGCTCGTTCTTGTATCGAATTTCTTAATTCTCATACATTCAGTGATTGCTTTACCGTTATTGATTTGACGAAGAAGCAGGGAGCGGCAAAAGCAATTCAGGAAACAATGGCGGTTATTTTTAATCCCAATGCCATGATGTACAAATGTTATTTTAATACCGCGTTGCTTGAGCGCCTGGCAGAGTGGGTGTCACGGTACTGTCCGAATGAGTTGAAAAAAACGTTAGTTCCTTATTTGCAGAAGACAGTCAGCAGCCTTATGAATTCTCAATTGCCGGACGAGACTAAAACTGCATTGATGCAGTTTTCCGAAAATATTTTAAGTGATTTCAATTATGTTGCGCATAATTTTGAAATAGAAGCAGCTAAACAGGCCCGGGAAATGACTCATACGGGCCAGACAGAAAAAGCAGAGAATATTAAGAAATATTTATCTCTTATAAATTCTCAGAATAATCTCAGCAGTTCAACAATGGAATCATCGGAGCCGCTGGTTTCTATTTTAATGCCTGCGTATAATGCATCTACACATATCAGAGAAGCTGTCGAGAGCATTCTCAGTCAAAAATATCGAAATTATGAATGTATCATTGCAGATGATGGTTCTACTGATAATACAAGGGATATAATTAGCGGATTCAAAGATGAACGAATCAAATATATCTATAAAGACAACGGCGGGCCGTCCAGCGCAAGGAATATGGCGCTGAAAAAATCTCATGGTTCATTTATAATAATTCTCGACAGTGATGACATGATGGCTCCGGATTTTATTTCCAAGCATCTTTCCGAATTTATAAATAATCCCGAAGCCGATATGGTTTATTGCGATGATTACTTAATCGATGAGAATTCAAAGCCGATACGAATTATTGAAAGGCCGCAATATTCAGACAGAAATATTCTTATCAGCAGTCTCTTCAGGAATGGTTTTCCGGTAGTGCCGTTCAGGACGTGTATAAAAAGAAGTGTGTTCGATAAAATAGGCTTTTTCGATGAACAATTGCTGGTTGGAGAAGACTATGATATGATGCGTCGGTTTGTAATGTATGGCTTAAAAGCGCACCACCTTAAGGAAGCTCTGTACCTGCGCAGAATGACAGGGAATAGTCTTTCGAGAAAGTCATCGGAACAAAAAGCAAAAAATCATTTCGATGTTGTCCGAAGGTATGCAGAGACATTTACCCATGAAGAGCTTTTTCCTGATGTTAACTGGCAGAAGATAGCCCCGGGGCAAAGAAAGCTGAATGCCAAATATCTTGCTGCAGAGACTTTTCTCGCAATAGGTCGTAATTACATAAAAACTAATTCGCCGCCTGTTTATGCAGAAGTTGCGTTCGAACATGCAGGCTGCGAACTGAACGAATGCATGAAAATAGACCCGAATAATAAACAGGTAAAAAAAATGATGCAGGAATGTGAATTACAAAAGCAGAGTATCCATAAACAGGTATTACAATATGTCTAAAATACAGGGAAAAAGATTTTAAGAAAAACAGCAGAACTAACGATAATAGAAAAGCAGATTTAATGTTTGCAGTGTGTGTTATTGAAAAAATGTATGTAAGGGCCTATAATTATGTCAACAATCCAATTATCAGGATTATCAACAGGTATTGATACAAGTGAATTGATATCTCAGTTGATGGCTATAGAGCAGCGTACAAAAAATTTATATACAGAGCGAAAAGAAACATACGAGGAAAAGCAAACGTCTCTTAATACGCTTGAAACCAAACTGAGTGATTTTCAAAGTTCGGTTAAAGCTCTTTCTGATTCTGATGAGTTGAAATCTTTTGTTGTGACTTCGAGTGATTCGGATATTATAACAGCAAACGCGTCCCATAATGCTTTTGAGGGCAGTCATACTGTTATAGTTAATCAGTTGGCAACATCTGAACGATGGGTTAATACCACAGGTATGGAATATGCGGAAGATTATGTCGGCGAAGGAACATTTATCTATTCCTATAATAATCATGAGACATCTATAACAACTACAGAAACCACAACTCTTGAAGACCTTGTAGGCTTGATAAATAATGATGCGAATAATCCCGGCATTACTGCAAATCTGATTTATTATAATAATGCTTATCATTTAGTGCTTAATGGAAATGATGCGGGAGCAGATTACCGGATTTCAGTCAATTCGAGCAATACGCAGGTTTTGGAAGCCGACAGTGAATTTACAGAGAACGGTGATGATGTTACATTAAGTACAAATATTATAGACCTTGACCAGTTCGGGGAACAATCTCTCGAAGGCGGTGAAGTAATAGAGATTACCGGAACAGACCATAACGGCAATGCAATTGCGCAGGTTAATCTTTCTGTTACAAGAAATACTAAATTAAGTCATCTGATTGATGAAATAAACGATGCTTTCGACGGGATAGCAAAGGCAACTCTCGAAAACGGGAAAATTGTTTTGACCGATAAAGCTTCAGGTGAAAGCAGCTTGTCAATCGATATTGCTTACAACGCAAATGGTTCCGGTGCAACTTTGTTACTGCCTTCTATGGCAGTAAAAACTGATGGCGGAAGCACGACTGCGAGCCTTGCAAATTTTACGGTATCTGATTTTACTCAAACACAGTCGGCGCAGAATTCGATGATTAAAGTTGACGGTTTCCCCTCCTGCTCCGCGGTTTCCGAGGTACAGACATTAAGCCGCTTCAAAGATCCGACTTCGGGTACTTACACTCTTACTTACGAAGGACAGACAACGGCGGATATTGCTTATAATGCTTCTCCGGCGGAAATACAGGCGGCGCTTGAAGCTTTAACAACAATTAATCCGGGTGACGTCACGGTAGGCGGCTCTGAGAATGGTTTAAACGATGGTGATTTAACTATAACTTTTAACAATACGCTCGGAGACGTGAGCATGATTTCTGCAAATGGGAGCAATCTTAGCCCGGGAAGTTACCCCATAACAATTGCAGAGACAGCTAAGGGTGTACCAGCTTATATCAATCGCAGTTCCAATACGATAGACGATGTGATTCATGGAGTCACATTGAATTTGCAGGATACAACTGATGAAAGCGGTGAGACAATAACCCTGACAAGAAACGTTGAGTCGCTGAAAACAAAATTACAGAAAATGGTTGATGACTATAATTCCGTGATTGAATATATTGACGAACAGACAAGTTATGATGAGGAAAATAAAGTTGGCGGTATATTGCAGGCAGATTATACTGTTACAACAATTCGATACCAGCTTCTCAGACCTCTTGTATCTCAAACCAGCGGTTTTATCGAGGATATTGACAGTTTTCTTATGCCTGCACAATTAGGATTCGAGCTTGACAGTGATAATTTATTAACATTGGATACGACTGTTTTGGACGAAGCGATAGCGGAAGATTATATGGGTGTTCTCGCCGTAATCGGGGCGGATAAGACTGGAACCAGCAACAGCAATACAATCAAATACTCCGGTTCAAGCAGCAGATATACAACTGCAGGAAGCTATAATGTCGAAGTAACTGTTAGCGGCGGAGAGATTACAAGTGCACGAATGAAGCTTTCAAGTGAATCAACCTACCGTGATGCATCATATGCAGGCAATGTTATTATAGGTGACAACTCTTTTGACAGCAACGGGAATGCCGTAAATCCGGAGAATGGACTGCAGCTTAGTGTTGACCTTGGTCATGACGGAACTTACACAGCTATCGTTAGAATTAAGCAGGGATTTGCAGGTGCATTGGAAAACGCTCTGGATAATATATTAAAGGCAACTACAGGTTCAATTCAGATTGATCAGGAATCTGTTGATACCCAGATAGAAAATCTTCAGGATAAAATTGACAATGAAGATGAACGTCTGGAGAAGAAAGAAAAACAATTAATCGCAAGATATGCGCGCCTTGAAAAAACTTTAACCCTGCTGCAAAGCCAGTTATATGCCATAGCAGGGAATTCCTGAGTACAGTAAAAAACCACGTTGTATTTAGACTATAATTGAATTTCCTTTACATATTATAACGCACTTTTACAGTAATATAACAGACAATCACCGCAAGAATAAAAAATACATTTCCCGCATATACAAAACGACAAGTTCTCCTTAAGACCTCTAACAATAAGAATCGTGTCGCGGGCATCTTGCCCGCGAAACATTACCAGAGCCTGCCCTGAGCGATAAACGAATGGGATGGCAATGCTGCATCT
>JAFGEF010000125.1 GCA_016931715.1 Sedimentisphaerales bacterium | reverse complement strand
GTTCGAGCCGGATTCCGTTCTGGTCGCAAACGCATCGCTTTCGCTGCTGAATCTTTGCTGCTACCTGCTGGACAGGCAATTGTCAGCACAGGCGGAAGCGTTTGAAAAGGAAGGTGGATTTACCGAACGCATGTATCGCATCAGAACACAGAGACGGAGAACCAAATGATCCCAATATTTGCGGGGTAATAAACGTTGTCCGGTACAATTGTTAACTTAGTGAATAGTCGATAGTCTTTAGTATTTAGTTTTTTCTTCCCGGCTTTATTTTTCTTCGCTGATTGAACGAAACGGCGTGCGGTACATTTTTCAATTTTGGAAAGGGAATAGATTATAGGCAGAACAAGAGCGTAGTTTAGTTTGCTGTTATTTCTTTTATGCTGATGTCCATTAGCTTGTTGAATTCTTCCGGTCGTTCCAGCATTAGAAAATGGCCGGCTCCTTTTATTATCTTTACGTTGAATGATGTCATATACTTCCGGTTTGCTTCGATATTTGTCGGCCACAGGTCTGCGTTTATACATATTACCGGGACCTTGACATCCTTAAAAATATCTATCGTCTTTTTGTCCGATATTGCCCCTACGTATTCTTCGATTGCGCTTATCGCTGCTTCCGGCGGTGCCGATGCCATATCGTTAATAATCCAGTTTGATAATTTTGGGTTGACGTCTTTGGCCATCATCTGCTTGACGAATTCCTTTACCGCAGGTTTAAAATCCTTTTTAAATTCGTCGAGTCCTATCATCTTGCTGCCTTCTTCTTTGCTGAATGACTCGTCCAGGTTGTGCAGTGTATCGACACCTATTATGCCGGTGACTTTGTCCGGCTCTAATTTGACCGTAGATGCGACTATTTCTCCGCCGAACGAATGCCCGATTAAAATTACTTTTTCCGGATTAACCGCCTCAATTACCGCCTTTACATCCTGAGCGAAACCATCAAAAGAATAAACTTTGCGATGTTGTCCCGATTTGCCATGTCCGGCCAGATCCATCGTGATAACGCAGTATTCCCGGGAAAAATGCGGCACCTGCTCGCGCCAGTATTTACTGTCACAGCTCCAGCCGTGTACGAACAACAGGGCAGTGGCTCCTTCGCCGTAAACGTTATAGCTGATTTGTTCACCGTCGAACGATTTGGCATAGCGGTTCTGACTATTTTGAGTCGGTATCGAACACGATACGACAAATAGCATTGTCATCGTACATAAAATTATAGCTTTTTTCGATTGTAGTATTTTCTTTTTCATATAAATTTGTGTTTTCCATTAAAAGGTTAAAGATTTTTATTTTATCCTGCAAT
Organism: Sedimentisphaerales bacterium; assembly: GCA_016931715.1. Lineage (GTDB taxonomy): Bacteria > Planctomycetota > Phycisphaerae > Sedimentisphaerales > Anaerobacaceae > JAFGPS01. The sequence goes on along the minus strand of JAFGEF010000125.1, from coordinate 40,599 downwards.
ATGAATAATCCTACAAAAATCCGCCGGAATAGTTAAAATACTTTCATATCTGAACAATTTTCCTGCAGAGAATTGTGTCCGGTACAATTAGGAAGATAAACAGAATTTTTAATTATGGAAATAAATAATGACAAAGGGATATAGAAAGAATACAGTGGCTTGGCCATCCTCAAGGGAGACACAGAAAACAGAAAACAGAAATGAATTAGTGTTTATTAGTGTTAATTCGTGGTTTTGTTTTGGCATTGGGGATTTTACACATAACATGAAGGAAATATACTGATTAAAAATGATTTTTAATTTGACTATTTTAACCGGCAAACGTATATTATTATTAGACGACTCCCCCGCTTCGGCGGGTTAGGCAGCCTATATGGCTGCCTGTTTTTTTGTATTCAAGGGAGATTGATATGAAACCACGAACTATTATTTATATTGACGGATTCAATTTTTACTATGGAGCAGTTCGCGGAACTCCTTATAAGTGGCTGGATATCGAAAAATGCTTTTTAAGACTCCGTATGAACGATGATATACGCCGGATATGGTATTTCAAAGCCTTGGTTGACGGCGCAAAAGGCATCCGCCAGAAAACATACCTGCGAGCACTTGCTGCGACTCCGCTCGTTCAAGTAATGCTCGGTAAATTCAAAATCAAACAAGTAAAATGCGGCGTCGCAGGTTGTAAATATCCAAATTCCAGGATATTTGATATGCCGGAAGAAAAAAGAACCGATGTCAACATTGCATTGCAATTGTTGGATGACGCCAACCATGACAGAGCAGACCAATTCATAATTGTCAGCGGCGATTCAGACCTTGTACCTGCTCTTGAGATGATTAAAAGCCAGTGGCCCAAGAAAAATCTTTTTGTTTATGTGCCATCTCGCCATCCTCAGCGTGGCGCGGCGGTTAAACTGCGAAACGCTGCTGATAAACATAAAACTTTCCCACAGGCTTTATTAAAAATCAGTCAGTTTCCAACGGAGCTTTCTGATGGTCGCGGGGGAATAATTCATAAACCAGTTGAATGGTAATTATCTTGTAAATCATAGCTTGCTCATAGTGAATAGTCTGTTTTAATCCCGTTTCAGAACGTAGAAACGGTGTCAGGTGCAATTATGACGTTTAGCAGAATATTTGATAATGGAAAAAAATAATGTCAAAGGATGAAATTGAGCCTAAGGGCGGCGAAATACTTATTTATCAAACCGAAGGCGGACAGACGAAAATAGAAGTTCGCCTGGAAGGCGAGACTTTATGGCTGAATCAGGCGGATTTAGCGAAGCTTTACCAGACTACTACAGCTAACATAAATATACATATTAAAAATATATATGACGAAGGTGAGCTTTTAGAAGAGGCAACTATTAAGGATTACTTAATAGTTCAAACCGAAGGCGCCAGGCGAGTTAGTAGGCAGGTAAAACACTATAACCTTGATATGATATTGTCGAGCAGTATCTTGTCTTTGCCGAAGGTCAGGCGATGCGCCGAATTCCAATGTATATGAAGGATTGGCTTGACAAATTAAACGGCTTTCTTACTCTCAATGACAGGGACATATTGACCGATACAGGCAGGATTTCACACGAAATGGCAAGACAGTTTGCAGAGACTGAATATGAAAAGTTTGACGGGAAAAGAATTGAAAGTAAAGATAAGCAGGACAGTGATTTTGATAAAACTATAAAAATGCTTGAAGAGCAGAAAAAGAAGCAATTGCCACGCAAAAATAAGAAGCTCTGACAAAAAGAATGGCAGATGAAAACGGTGTTTCGTACAATTTCGGATTTAAATTTATCTCCTGACAAGACCTTTGTTGATAGTCGTTGGTCGATAGTCTTTAGTTTTTTCTTCGTGGTTCTCGACTGTAAAAGTAAATTTAAATGGATTTCCGCCTTGCCTATGGCATGGCCAAGCCAGCGCCGGGAATAAAAAACTTCAAAAAAATGAAAATTTTGAAATTTGTGTTTTAAAGGAAAATGTGAAACAAAGCCAATTTGTCAGGGGATAGGGTATAGCGGATAGGGTATAGAAACAGCATTCCCTTGGGGACACCTTACGGCGGGGCTGAAGTCTGTCCTACAATCTCTAAACCCTATATCCTGTACCCTAAACCCTAATTTGTAAAAACAAAGCCAAATTTCATAAAAGAATGCAGTGGCTTGGCCATCCCCAAGGGAAATGCAGGAGACAGAATACAGAATAAAAAACAAAGCCAATATTAATATGGGTAAAATATTTAGTTTGTAACAAATATGATTCTTATGTGATGTAAGTCATTATTATGCAGGGGCTTGCGAAGGATTTTAAGCCGCTTCGCAAATATGTTTTTGTTACAGTTGGAGAATCTTTTTAAGCTTGTCAACTTCGCCAGGTTTCATGTGGTAGCTGTGGTCATTATCCGGGTATTCATTCGATTTGATTTCTCTGCTGTAATCCTGGAATGCTTTTAGTGTGCGTTCGGCTAAGTTTTCATAGCTCTTGGCGAATTTTGGACTGGGACCCTGTGTCAGCCCGAGAACATCGGGCGCTACCAATACCTGTCCGTCGCAGCAGGGGCCTGAGCCGCAGCTTATTACAGGCACTTCGCTTCGCTGTGTAATAATTTGAGCTACCTCGGCGGCCGCACCTTCCAGAAGCAAGGAGCCTGCACCTGCACGCACCATCAGGTCAGCAAGATTGATGAGTTGAGCCGCCATTTCCGCGGTGGTTGCTTCAGCTTTGAAACGGCCGACCTTGCTAATGCTTTGCGGGCGGATTCCGATATGTGCCATAACAGCTATGCCGGCATCGCTTACAGCTTTGATTACATCCAGTTGGGCGCTTGTTGCTTCGATTTTTACCATCTGAACGCCCGATTCGGTTATAAATCGACCTGCATTCCTGATAGCATCGGGAATAGTAACTTGGTAAGATAGGAAAGGCATATCTGCGACAAGGAAAACGTTTGGCGCTCCGCGCCGGACAGCGGCGGTTATTGCTGTCATGAAGTCCATCGTGACGGGCATAGTAGAATCGTAACCCAGAACAAGCTGTGACGCTGAATCGCCGACGATTATCATTTCGATATCGGTTTGCGAGACAAGTCTGGCAGCAGTAAAGTCGTAGCAGCTTATCGCGGCAATTTTACGATTGCTGCGTTTGGCTTCGAACAAATCTGAAATTGTTATGCGAGTTTCCATTTTCTTATTATAGCATATAAAAATGTCATTATATATTATGAAAAATGTTTTTATTCAAAATAACTAACAGGATATTAGTTAAAATATGAGAACATTCAAAGTTTTTCAAGCGTATTTTATTATGGAATATAAGTGAAATTTTAAGGTTTTTAGATAGGTTTATTAAAAAGCCATGCTTTTTTAGAAGAATATATTGATTATCTATAAGAAAATTGTACTTTTTATATAAAACCTGTTTTTTCTTTAAAGAAATTTATGCTTTCTTTTCGATGAACTATATAAGTATGGGTTAAGATTTAAGAGTAGCTATTATCAGCTTTTCATCACCCTCCTCCGAAGCCAGATTCTTTTTTGGGATCTGGCTTTTTTAAAGCCTTTGTATGTTAATATGGAGAATATTGCTGTCTAATAAAATGTTAAAAAGAAATCATTGGAGTAAAAGAGATAGAGAAGGATAGGTGGTCAATAAAAAGATATGAAATATTTCAGGATTTTATTTTTACAGCAGAAACGATTCGGTCGTTATTGTGAAAGTCCTTTTCAATTTTAATTTCAGTAAATACCCCGGACAGTTCGAGTAATTTATGAACAGCTTGTCCCTGTGCATAGCCTATTTCGAGCATAAGTGCGGCATCAGGTTTTAAGAACATATCGACTTTTTCGATAATTCTTTTATATATATCCAGACCATCTTCTCCTGCAAACAGCGCTAATCGAGGCTCATAGTCTTTAACATTTTTATCGAGCTTATCATATTCGACAGCACTTACATAAGGCGGATTACACACAATCAAATCAAACTTACCTGTATCGAGTTGTGGGATAATCGGGTCGAATAAGTCACCTGAAAGAAGTTTGATTCGTTCCTGCAAATTATGCCTTTCGATATTTCGAGCAGCAATAGCAAGAGCCTGGTCTGATATATCAGTAGCAATGATACGAGCCTGGGGGAAATTTTTCGCGACAGCGACTGCAATGCAGCCGCATCCTGTACATAAATCACAGACATGCTGAATGCCGTCACGCATGCGTAAAAATTCGATAGCTCTCTGGGCAAGAAGCTCCGTTTCTGGTCGCGGTATCAGGCAGTCCTGAGAAACTTCCATCTCCATTGAATAAAATTCCGTTTTGCCTACAAGATAAGCTATCGGTTCATTGTTTGCCGCACGTTTGACTAAAACATGCAGCTTGTCTAAATCAGGTTTTGCTATCTGCATGTCATGATGAGTATATAATTCAATTCGTTTTAATCCTAAAACACTGGAAAGCAAAAGCTCCGCACTCAGACGCGGCGATTCAATTCCCCTGTCTTTCAGATATTGTGTTACCCAGTTTAATAGTTTATTTATTGTCCACGTTTCCACAGCGGGATTATACAATACAAATATCAAATTAACCAAGACTAAATATCTAAGAAATAGAATATAAAATGATATAAGAAAATGATTAAAACCAAAGAACAATCACTGAAAAAAAATCACATTTTTTTTTTGTAAATCTTTATTGAAGAGACCGATAATTATTTCTTTTTCTCGTTGGTTTTAATAACTTGGAAGAATATATAATGCTTGAATTGTGTAATTTGTTTGACAATTCCGAGCATAAATGGTAAAATACATAAATTAAGAAAGAAAAGAGCGGATATTTTTTTGACATTATATTCATTTAGTGCATAACGGGGGATGTAGATAGATGAAAAGCGTACTAACGATTTGTTTAACCGCGGTTTTATTTTTTACAGTTAGCGGCTCAGTTCAGGCGAACACTTCTTTTTTTGCTGCAACAAATGAACTTGGTTATCAGGGCTTGATCTGGAATATTACAGATAATACAGGTCCCTGGCTAACATCATCGCCGCGTAATGCAAATCTGTATGTAGTCAACGATGCACCAACATATTATTCTAATTATAATATTTTTGCAAGTAACTGGTCTGAGCACAATCCAAGCAACCAGAACGATTCTTTCTTTCAATTGTATGAAGACGGCAGCGCAAGTGTCACAAGCGCAAATGGAAGCTGGGACGCAACCGGCAAAATATTTACCGTAAATGTGACCGGCCAAAATTCACCATATCCCTGGTCACGTTTCTGGCAGCCTGATAATGGTGTTGCATGGGGTGTAACATTGACCAATTATTCATATTCTCTTGTTGCAAAGTTTTCAACGTCTGCTTCTGTATCAGGTGATTTTTTAATGAATACTACAGATCCGATTTCAATATCAGGAATATTTACAGGTGAATTCGTTGTTACATATGATGTTGACAAAAATCCTATTCTCGATGGCGATACTTATGGTTTTAATCTCTCTTTCAATCAGTTGTGGTTCGATGGACTCGATCCTTTAGACGCTTATGGTAATCCCACATCGATATATAATGAGTTTGGTACAGTTATACCAGCTCCGGGCGCAATTCTGTTAGGCAGTATAGGAGCAGGAATTGTCGGATGGCTCAGAAGAAAACGTACACTATAAGTAAAAATATTGTGATTACTAAAAAGATATTACCGAAGAGGAGCATTTGCACTCCTCTTTTTTTATTGTGATATTTTTGCAAAACTCATAGTTAAATATAGACTTTATCCATCATTCTCGGGAATGGGATGCACTGGCGGATGTGTTTCTGGTCTGTCAGCCATGCGACTGTTCTTTCGATACCGAGCCCAAAACCGCCGTGAGGGACGGAGCCGTATTTTCGCAGGTCGAGATACCATTCGTAGTTTTCAGGTTTCAGGTCTTGCTCTTTCATTCTCGCGAGAAGTCTTTCGTAATCGTCTTCTCTTATTGAGCCGCCGATGATTTCACCGAAACCGGCGGGTGCGAGCATGTCGAAGTTCAAAACAACATTTTCATTTTCCCTGTCGGTTTTCATGTAAAAAGCCTTCGCCTGCTTCGGGTAGTGCGTGACAAAAATCGGTTTGTCGTGCATTAGTGATATGATTGTCTCGTCCGAGCCGCCAAGGTCTTTTCCCCATCGGAACTCGGCGGCTAATTGAGCATGCTTGGGATTATTTTCAATTTTTATTTCTGTTTCTGCAAGCGCAGAACGCAAATCAATCAGTTCAGCGGCGTTTTTATCTTTTTGCCATTGCTTGAGTTTCCCTGTATCCAGTCCTTCAAGTTCTGCTATTCTTGCTTCTGTTCGCTTTTTTTCTTCCTGAAACTCCTGCAACTGCCTGGAAAGGAAATCTTTTGTTTTTTCACTGGTAAGAATTTCAACACAATTTGTATAAGTCAGCCTGTAAAAAGGCGGCGTAATTTTTTCAAGTGCCGCTATATTGGCTCCCAAAGTCTCAAGCTCTGCTCTGTTATCTTTCAGAACTCTCGCAACGATGCTCGAAACGAAATTTTCAGCTAATTCGAGCAGGCCGGGCAGTTCGATAAAAGCAACTTCAGGTTCAACCATCCAGAATTCTGTTAAGTGCCTGCGTGTCTTGCTTTTTTCAGCACGGAAAGTCGGGCCGAAACAATATACTTTGCCGCAGCTCATCGCCGCTGATTCAAGGTGAAGCTGGCCAGTTTGTGTCAGGTGCAGGGGAGTGCCGAAGTAATCGACCCCGAAAAGAGATTGCTCTTCTTCGCCTGCGATTGAAGTAATAATCGGTGTGTCGATGAGCGTAAAGCCGTTATCGTTGAAGAATCTGCGAACGGCGTCGATGACGGTGTGCCTGATTTTAAGGATGCACCATTGCAAATGCGAACGGAGATGCAGGTGACGGTTCTTGAGAAGAAAATCTATTCCGTGAGCTTTTGGCGTTATTGGATAACCTTCACAGGGTGAGATTATTTTGGCATCAGTTACTGCCATTTCGTAACCGCCTACACTGCGCTGTTCTGCGCGAACTGTACCGGTTATCGTAAGCGAAGATTCCTGTCCGAGGTGCTTCAACTGCTCGAAAAGCTCATCCGGAATTTTTCCAGACTCAACGATGCACTGACATAGTCCTGTGCCGTCGCGAATAATCAAAAACTGAATTTTCCCGCTTGCCCGGCTGTTGTATAACCATCCGGCGAGAGTAACTTCTTTGCCTGTATGCTGTGATAATGAATTGATTGTCGTATATTTGTCATTCATAGATAACATCCTTTTGTTTATATCGGCCAGGTATTTATTGTTTCTCCAGATAATGAAAATTACTGCCCGGAATTTTTGTATTGTAACTGCTTTCCCGTAGCCAGGTCAATAAAAGCTTCTGCAGAAGTATCGGATTTTGCTTCATACTTATTATTAGTCTCTATAGGGATTCTATTCGTCTGTCATTCTTTTATTTTCTCGTTCGGATCAGCTTGAGTGCTTGTTGTATTTTTGATTTGAGTTTGTGAAATTTGCAAAGGCCATATTTGCCAGTCATCAGCAGGAGGTTTAATCTGGCCGTTTTCATCAATTTTGTTTTGTCCCGTACTATATAAAATAAAGCTGTCGTCTTTGAGTTTATAAACAAACGCACCATTATTTTGCGGGTCGATAAGAACATCTTCAGAAGTCAGGAACGGCTTAATTTCGTTGAGTTTTTCAGGCCATTTACCTGTTTTGTCTTTATAACGCTTTAGAGCAATTAAAATCAGGTTTGCATGATAATCTGTAGAGAATCTCAGGTAAATCTTTTTCTCTGAATTTTTAATGCCAATCCCTGAACGCCATATTATAAATCTTTCCCGCAGGCTTCGGTCAGATGAAGAAATTCGTTCCATTAGCTTTTCAACTTTATCGATATTATGGATTTGTTTCTCAAAACTGACCGGTATTTGTTGAAAAGCAGTTTCTATTTTTATAAGTTGTTTTTCTGAGATATCGTAATTAATAATAATGTTTCTGATATTATGTGCTCCAATGGCTCCTAAGGCTATTCCTATAAGAAAATAATCAGTCACAGGCTGTTCTCGAAAGTGATGACTCATTGTAAGTACACAAAGATATTTGTCGATGGCTTTTTCGAGATGTCCTTCTGCAATATCATTATTAGCTGAACGGGCAAGAAAAAAAGCACTTTTTTTAACGACATTCAGAAAATCCATATCGACAACAGTAAGAAGAGATAGGAATATACTTCTTGATTTTAATTCTAATAAATCAGGAAAAGGAAAATAGCATTTTTTAAACAGTGATAGTTCCATCAATTTTTCTATAATGTTTTGGTTTTGTTCTAACCAGTTTGCAATTTCTGGATAATCCTGACTTGACCATGGAGTTGTTCGTGTGATGGTTTCAACGTCCTTATTTAGGAATGCAGGCTCGAAATCTGATTCGTTATAATCTTTAAATAATTGATTATAAATAATCGCCGCATTTTCAGAATCTGGAATTGCGAGAGACGCATCAATTGCGGCTAATTGTTCCTGTGGAGTTTTATAAAAGAAAATCCGGCATATAACTAAGCTTATTACGAGCAGAAAAAGAAAAGCAAATAGTAATCGTAAAATATTATTGGGACGTTTGTGAAATTCCATTTTTTTTTGTTTCTGATTTTGCTCCGGCATTTTAGTGCTTCCGCATAAAATATTTTCCATCGAACATTGTATTTCCTTTGTCATTTCGCATACATATAGTCCTGATTTCGCGTGAATTATACAGAATTTTACGCCTTATTCAAAGAATAATTTCTTTATGAGATTTTACTTTATTCGCAGTTTCTTTTTGACGATATTAAAAGCGGCTTCGGGGAAAAGGTTGATGAATCATGTTTTTGAAAGGACTTGAATACGTCCTTTAATCGGTTGAGCACAGTTTTTGTCCTTTAGATTCAGATTGATTGACAATGCCAAGTCTGTAAAATTACAGAACATTTCCATTCGTTCGTCCATTGTTAATGACTGGAACCACCTTGCCTTGGCTTCAATCGATTCTTGTCCTCTATCATGGTTAATCGTAAACTCCATAGCTTATATACTAACGAATTATAGTTCAATTCGCAATTGAATAATATCATTTCTCATCTATATATATCGATTACAATATGTTCAGAATAACAATCTTTTACATATCCAGTTTTCCCCGCAGATAGTTTAGGACATTGTCTGTGGTAATTCTTGCCTGTTCCATTGAATCTCTGTCACGTACTGTGACGGTATTATCTTCGAGAGTCTGGCCGTCAACGGTGACGCAGAAGGGCGTTCCCGCCTCATCCTGCCTGCGGTAGCGTCTGCCTACAGCGCTCTTTTCATCGTAGAAACAGTTGAAATATTTTTTCAGATTGTCATATATTTTTCTTGCGACTTCGGGCATGCCGTCTTTTTTCACTAACGGGAAAATTCCGACTTTAATCGGCGCGAGTGCCGGATGGAAGCGCAGCAGATTCCTTGTTTCGCCGCGAACTTCTTCTTCATCGTAAGCATCGACAAGGAATGCAAGCGTGCTTCTGTCCATGCCTGCGCTCGGCTCGATTACATAAGGAATATAGCGTTCTTTTTTCTGTTCATCGAAATATGACAGGGGACCTTTGTTATAATCTTCCGCTTCAGATGCCAGCTCAATCTTAGATAAGTCTCTGTCGTTTTCATACCATTTGTTCAGTGTTCTCATTCCCCGCTGGTGTTGGCGAAGGTCATAATCGGTTCTGTTTGCGATACCTTCAAGCTCCTGCCAGTCGCCTGAGCCGAACGGGAATTTATATTCGACATCCACACAGCCTTTGGCATAATGAGCCAACTCATCCGGGTCGTGCTCGCGGAAGCGCAGGTTTTCTTTTTTCAAGCCTAAATCGGTGTACCATTTGAATCGTGTTTCTTTCCAGTGATTATACCAGTCCATGTCCGTTCCCGGCTCACAGAAAAACTCAAGCTCAGCCTGCTCGAACTCGCGCGTGCGGAAGATAAACGCTTTTGTAGTGACTTCGTTACGGAAACTCTTGCCTATCTGTGCTATTCCAAATGGAATCTTGACTCGCGTTGAATCGAGAACGTTTCTGAAATTCGCGAAAATTCCCTGTGCAGTTTCCGGGCGAAGCTGTATCGTCATCGAATCATCTATATTGGCTCCCATTTTCGTCTCGAACATCAGCTTGAACGGCATAGGCTCTGTAAACTGACCGACTATTCCGCAGGCAGGGCAGATTTTATTAATTAAATTCTGTCCCGAAACACTTTCTATCGCAACATGCTCGGTATGTTCCTCCCCATGCTCATTGGTTTTGTCCTTGAGGTGGTCAACGCGAGTGCGGGTGTTGCATTTCTTGCATTCTGCGATTAAGTCAGCGAACTTATCCGCGTGGCCGCTCGCTTTCCAGACCATCGGGTGCATCAGGATACTGCAATCCAGTCCGACTACATCGTCGCGCATCTGGACGACATTTTTCCACCATGCTTTTTTTACGTTATTTTTCAACTCGACTCCGAGAGGACCGTAATCGTAGCAGCTTGCCAGGCCGCCGTAGATTTCGCTGGATTGAAAAATAAAACCTCTTCGCTTGCACAAGCTTACGATATCGTCGAGTTTAGTCAGTTTTGCCATATATTAAATTCCTTAAATAATTCTTTATTGAAGCAATAAAACTATGTATTATAAGTTAACAGCAGATAAAAAACAAGTATTGACTATTTTGTTATAGATTGGTAAGGCAGGAAAAATGGGAAAAAGGTACTCACATAAAATAATCGCCATTATCCTTATTTTATCTTTTATTGCGGCGGAATCATCTTCAAATGAAGAATCGAATCAGCAAAAGCCGACTCGGTCGATTAGTGTCAGTGTTGATCCCCGTGTCGAGCTTATGAGCATTATCTTCAGGCTGGCAGGTAATCCGGAATACAACAGAAGCCAGTTTTTCAGTTATATAGGTGATATTGAAACACATTTCAAGAAATTTAAAGAGCATCCGGTGATTAAATTAGCAAAGCAGTTAAGAAATTCACGAGGAGTCAGTTATGATGCGGTAATATGTATGGCTATACATATAAAGGATGTTAATGAATTTGAAATGCTCCTGCCCCTCGAACCATGGCCTGAAACGCTCGATAAACGCTGGGAAAAAGATAAAGCAGCTGAATTTATCGATAAGGCAAAACAATTTGCCCGGGAGAGTAAATTTAACGAGTTTTTCAATGCTCACAAATCAATGTACGATAGAGCCGCAGAACAGTTTAGTTCGATGATGGATAAAGAAGCGCATCTTGAATGGTTCGATGAATTTTTTGGGGCAAGACCGGGCGCAGAATTTACAATTTGTTTAGGTATGATTAATGGGCCGGGTTCTTATGGCGGAAGAATCAAAGTGGATGGAAAGGAAAAATATTACTGCATTCCGGGAGTAAATAAGTTTACTTTACTTGGTTTAGGTGAGCCTCGATTTGATAAGACTATAATGCCGACTGTTATTCACGAATTTTGTCATTCCTATGCCAATCCAATCGTTGAAGCACATCAATCGGAAATTGAGAACGCAGGCAAAAGAGTATATGCAGCCGTCGAAAAGCAAATGGAACGTAATGCTTATGGTAACTGGCTTACAGTTATGAGAGAGTCTCTTGTCAGGGCTTGTGTTGTGCGCTATTTAGTTAAAAATGATGGTATAGATACGTCAAACAAACAAATTAAAAGTGATATAAGCAGGGGATTTTTATGGATGCAGGAACTTTCGGACTTGCTTATCGAGTATGAACAGCAGCGAAACCAGTATCCTGCATTGGATGCCTTTTTCCCGAAAGTGATTGAATTTTTCGATAATTACAAAAAAGACTGAAAGTCATATTTCACAAATGTTATTCATCGATAAAATTGATTATATCCATTTGAAGTAAAAATTCAAGGTTTACTAATGCTTATATTGACAGTTCCTGTAATGCGTTTTATACTTCATGGCTATGATACATGAAACTATAGCAATTTTGAATTTTGGAAGTCAGTACAGCCAGCTAATCGCACGCAGAGTGCGTGAGCAGAATGTCTATTCTAAAATATTCCGTCCAGACATACCAGCGAGGGAACTTTCCAGGTTAAACCTCAAGGGAATCATACTTTCCGGTGGTCCCGCGAGTGTCTATGCCGAAGGTGCGCCGCACTGCGATGAGGAAATTTTCGAGCTGAATATCCCGATTCTGGGAATATGTTATGGAATGCAGTTGGGCTGCCAGGTTTTAGGTGCAGGCATTATTCCTGCCGGCAGTCGGGAATTTGGCCGAACGGATTTGACTGTATTCAATAAGAGCGATTTATTTAAAAACCTGCCTGATTCAATTATCGCCTGGGCAAGCCATGGCGACCAGCTTGAAAATCCGGGTCGTGATTTCGATATTCTTGCAGAAACCAAAACATGCCCTTACGCCGCTGTCAGACATAAAAGAATAAACTTTTTCGGAGTCCAGTTTCATCCTGAAGTTTCACATACTCCGAAAGGCTCGACCATCCTGGAGAATTTTCTTTATGGTATTTGCGGCTGTACCGGCGACTGGAAAATGAGCGATTTTGTAAATGAAACAGTCGAATCAATCCGCAGGAAAGTCGGCAGCGCAAAAGTTATCTGCGGCCTGAGCGGCGGTGTAGATTCATCTGTCACTGCTTCGCTCGTCCATAAAGCGGCAGGGGACCAGCTTGTCTGCATCTTTGTTGATAACGGCCTGCTGCGAAAAAACGAGATTGATAATGTTGTCTCGACTTTCCGAAATCATTTTCATATGGACCTTCACGTCGTGGACTGGTCCAGGCAATTTCTGGAAAAACTCAAAGGCGTCACTGATCCTCAGCAGAAGCGACTTATTATAGGCGCTGAATTTATCGAAGCGTTTAAGTTCGAGGCAAAAAAAATTCCGAATACGAAATTTCTCGCACAGGGAACACTGTATCCGGATGTTATCGAATCAGGCGAAAAGGCATCAGCAGGTTCAAGTTCCAAAGATTTAACTGTCGGCGCTGCTAATATAAAACTGCATCATAACGTAGGCGGCCTGCCTGCACAACTGGGCTTCGAGCTGATAGAGCCATTGCGGGACTTGTTCAAAGATGAAGTGCGCGTTGTCGGCGAATATCTCGGATTACCTGAAGATGTAGTCTGGCGTCATCCTTTCCCGGGACCTGGATTAGCTGTAAGAATCATCGGGGACATCACGCCCGAAAGGCTTGAGATTTTGCGTGCGGCGGATGAAATTGTTATCGATGAAATCAAATCAGCAGGTCTCTATCGAAAAATTTCTCAGGCGCTGGCTGTTCTGGTGCCTGTATCGACTGTCGGCGTAATGGGCGACGGCCGAAGCTATGAAAGTGTTATTGCAGTAAGGGCAGTGGAGACGGCGGATTTTATGACAGCCGATTTTTCAAGAATACCGCACGAAGTTCTTGCCACTATTGCCAATAGAATCATTAACGAAGTACGCGGCGTGAACCGGGTCGTGTACGACATCTCCAGCAAGCCGCCGGCTACTATAGAATGGGAGTAGGATGACTGAAAAATTAGATAAGCATATTTTGAAAAACGGGATGGTAATTCTTGGCGAACCGATGGAAGGTGTCGAATCGGCCGCGTTTGATTTTATGATACCGGCAGGCGCTTCACGAATGCCGGAACATTGCTGCGGTGCTGCCAATGTCATCGAAGACTGGATTTTCAGGGGAGCAGGTGACAAGACCAACAGGCAATTAAACGATGCTATCGATGGGCTTGGAGTTATACGAGGCAGTTCTGTCGGAAGCTCTCATATCTCGATAAGCGGTGCGATGGAATCGAGTAATCTTTCGATGGTGTTGGATTTATACGCGGATATAATCAACAAACCATGGCTGAAAGATGAAGAGTTCGAATTTTCCAGGCAATCGGCAATAGATGAAGTGCTGTCCCTTGAGGATGATCCCCGTCATAAAGTGATGCTGAAGCTTCGGGAACATTTTTATCCGGAACCTCTTGGGCGAAGCACATTGGGTGAAATTGATGATTTGAAGCAGCTTTCAACCGAAAAGACAAACCAGATCGTTATCGAAAAATTTAATCCGTCCGGAATTATTTTTTCCATTGCGGGCAAATACGATTTCGACAGTATTTGCCGACAGATGGAAAATCTGTTTTCTCAAAATAATCAAAAATCAGGTGCCGGCAAAGTAAAGTTGAAGAAAAAATCCGACAAGTATATTCATATCAGCAATGATGGTTCTCAGGTGCATATAGGCCTGATGACAAAAACTGTCAAGCCAATGGATGAAGGCTATTATAATGCCAGGGTGGCTGTATCTGTTCTTTCCGGAGGTATGAGCGCCAGGTTGTTCACCGAAGTCAGGGAAAAACGCGGCTTATGTTATGCTGTCGGTGCGAGATATCACAGCTTAAAAGAAGCGGCTGGTATTTTGTGCTACGCGGGTACGACACCAGATAAAGCACAGCAGACTCATGATGTTATAATAGGAGAATTCAGAAACCTCTGCAATGGAATAAGCGAAGATGAGATTGACAGGGCAAAAGCAGGAATAAAAAGCGCCCTTATTTTGCAGAGCGAATCATCGAGCAGCAGGGCAGGCTCGATTTCCAGTGACTATTATATGCTCGGAAGAGTCAGGTCACTTGATGAAATTAAGGATGCTATTGAGAAAGTCAGTGTTAATTCTGTTATTAATTTTCTACATGATAATCCTTTCGAGGAGTTCACTGTATTTACAATTGGGCCGAATGAGATCAATATCGAATAGAAACATACAGTGACAATGTTACATTCCATAAAAAATTAAAATGAAATCCGGCAATTAATCCTATCGCAAGAGCACCAGGCTGCATTGTAAATAATCTATCAGAAGTTGCAGGCATAAATCTAATATAACAAAGATGACCAATCACCGAGCGATAGCAAGGTCGATTTGGAACCTATTGTTATAGTTTTATTGAAGCTCCATGTTCGCTTTCAATTCTGTTTCTTAAAGGATCTTTTTGAGTGAGCCGTTCTCGTAGATATAGAACTCATGATTGACTGCCCAACTCTTGCCGGATAGCTTTCCTATGGGGACATGAAGGATATCCTGGTCCCCAATTTTCAATATCTCAGGTTTGTGCATTTCAATTGCTTTTTGAAGAATTGTTTCTGGGTTTCTACTAATAAGATCTTCATTAGTCATCCATTTCAGCCTTCCACTGAAAAGTAATGTGATGATAACAGCAGCAAATACAACCAAAATAGTTATTACAGTATTCCTAACCATAGCCATTGTCCTTTCGCTTAGCCAACAAATTATTATATCCTTTTACCACTAATATTCATTTAGGGCAATAAAAAATAATAGAATTTTATCCGGTTTATCTCTCTCGGAGACAAAGAGACCTGTAAAATCATAACACGAATTAACACTCGTCACGGTGCGCCGGAAATAATAGTAAATTCTATAGCAAGTGACTTCTATATGCCTGGAAAGGTCAGAAGTCTTGACGAAATAAAGGATTCTATAGAAAGAACCAGCGTTGATTCGGTTATAAGTTTTATGAGTGACAATCCATTCGAGGAATTCACAGTTTTTACGATAGGCCCGGCAAAAATCACTGTTGAATAAAAAAATATTGAGATATATTATAACGTCCCATAAAAGCAGTTTTGTATCAGGTTTTAAATTTACAGTCCTATAATTATCCTGCATAAAATATCATTCACATTTGTTTATGTCCCATAAAAAGTATTTTAATAAAACGGAATAATTTTAAAAGGAAAAAAAGAGTGACATTATGGGCTGTTCCAATAAAAATATTAAAGAAGTTTCGTATCGCCGGTCGATTTAAGGTTCAACAGAATATGATAAAATTTTATGATTTGACAATTGAATAAGAGCAATAAAATATAGGTGTGAGGACACTATTTTACAACGGATATTAACAATCAGCAGGGACAGGCAGGTACATAATTTTGCAAAGGATTATGGACGGGAAATATACGGCGCCGATGATATTTTGGAAGCGTTAAATATTCTTAAAAAGAACGAACCTGAACTTGTTCTTTTCGATTCGAATATCAATTCTGACGGAGTAAGCGAATTTTTTCAGACGATTGGAACAAATAAAAACAATGTTCCGGTTGTCATTATCGCAGAAGAGAGGAATCAGGAAAATTTTGATAAATATCATGCAATGGGAGCATTTAGTTGTCTGGCCGGAACAGGCGACAGCGAAAAAATGAAGAACATTGTGAACGAAATCAATAGTCATACTGAGGCTGAATCCGAAAAAATAATGGGTTGTGTCACCGGGCAGGACGCAAGCCGTTTTTTCGCTGATGAGCTTGCTGGTTCCGTTGGTATGGTCGGTAAAAGCGTATCGATATTAAATACGATAAAGATGATAAAGCTGGTTTCTGCGAGTCGCTGTAATCCTATTTTAATACTCGGAGAGACCGGAACCGGAAAAGAGCTGGTTGCAAAAGCGATACATAATATCAGGCATCCGAATGAAGAGTTCGTAGCTGTGAATTGCGCGGCTCTTACGGCGAATCTTCTCGAAAGCGAATTATTCGGCCATGTAAAGGGATCGTTTACAGGTGCAGACAGGGACAAGGAAGGATTGCTCGAAATTGCCAATGCAGGGACAATATTGCTCGATGAAATAAGCGAAATGCCGATGGAGCTTCAGGCTAAATTATTAAGGGTGCTCGAAGCAAAAGAGTTCAGGAAAGTCGGCGGGACAAAAAATATTGCCTGTAAAGCAACAATAGCGGCATCAAGTAACCGTAATCTTCTGGATGAAGTGAATAACAATCGTTTCAGACGTGACCTTTACTATAGACTTAATATCAGCCCGATTGTAATCGCTCCCTTAAGGTCGCCTGACCGGAAAGAAGATATATCATTAATCGCGGAATATTTTCTTAAAACATCGAATATCAGTCCGGAAAAGACAAATAAAGTAACATCATTGACAAAATTAGCCATTGAGGCGCTGGAAAAACATAACTGGCCCGGAAACGTTCGTGAGCTGCGCAATGTAATTGAAAGAGCGATTATGAGGGAGACGACAGACAAAATCGGTCTTAGCGGGATAATTTTCGATCCGATGGAGTGCATCGAAATTTCAGACAGACAAAAAACGAAGCAGATTGAAGATTTCTCGCTTGAAAAAGCGGAACGCGAATTGATTTCCCGTGCACTTCAGGAAACAGGCTGGCAGAAAACACGAACAGCAGCGCTGCTTGGTATAACACGGGCTACACTTTACGCAAAAGTAAAACAGTATAACATCGGAAAAGCCCAATTCACGGAAGAGGAAGAGTTAGACAATAACGAAATTGCTCTTGCTTCTGCCTAATCATCTCTTTTTGTACGAAAATCGCCCGATACGTATAGAAATCAGACATCTTATCAATCTCAGTTATCATTTTTTACTCATATCTTCTATAAGTACTTATATATCCTGTAATTATATGCTTCGATAATTAATAATATTTGTGGCACAAATATTGCAGTAAATGACTGCATGTATTTGTATAAACATATTTTAAATAAAGAACAATGCAGTTTGTGAGAATAAGCTCCGTCTTGAGAAATATATAATTGAGGCGGATTTTCAGCTATGGCGCCGGAAGAAAAAAACGAAAATAAAGGTAAGCAGGAGAAGAAAGCGCCCTCGAAACGCAAAAAGAAAGACCGTCAGAAACAGGAGGAAAAGCAGGAAAAGGAGTTTTTCGTATCTGAAGAAAAGCCGGTTGAAGAAATTTCCGAACATGAAATTTTCGCAGGGAATGAGGATTTTTACAAACTCTTGTCGGAATCCATGGAAGTTCCTGAAGATACAGAACTGCTTTTAGGCCGGAAGTCGAAAGTAAAGAAATCTCGAAGTAAAACTATTTCATGGATTCAAAGAATTCTAATAGCGGGAATAATTACTGTAGCAGCTATGATGGGTTATGTAATAATAAAAAACAGACTGGGATTATTTCAGGGACCAGCCATTTCAAATGCGGGGCAAACAGACACGCCTGTGCCGAAAGCAGAAACAATAGTTTCGCAATTGCCGCAGGAGCCGCCCAAAGCAGTAGAAGAAGTATCCATGCTTTCTGCGGAGCAGCCAATATCACTGGATGTTGCGAAAGGTTTTTATCTACAGAAGGAATACAGGAAAGCTTACCAGGTTTATGAGAAACTATATCAGGCGCTTCCGGAAAAAGAAGAATTGTTAAAAGACTATCTTCATTTTGAAATGGCATTATGCTCGGAGAATAACAAGGAGTACGAACAGGCATATAATCTTCTGACACTGGTTTCAGAAAGCCGCTCTCCTGTTATAAGAATCATATCAAATTACAGATTGTCTTTTATTGAAATACAGAAGAAGCGTTATCTCAGGGCAAGAACCAGGGCATATAAGGCTTTGGCTCTGCTCAAATCTGTTGATTTTAAGGATGATTGGGAAATATCGTTTGAATGCGACTGTTATTATATGGCTGCTCAATGCCTGACACTTTATATAATGTCATTGAGCAATACAGGTGAAGACCTGCCTGATGCTTTATGGAGCGAGTCATCTTCTTTTTCTGATCCGATGGAAAATATGAATGAAACGCAGCTTAAAACGTTTCTTGAATCAGGTATCGACCAGTTATATAAAGGTCTTCTTGCACCCAAAATAAAACGGCTTGAAGAGCAGAGCGTATTTCCCCGCTGGTCTGTTACATGTTTCGGATCGCCGCTCGAAGAATTCGTATCAAAGTTTGCTACAAGCGCAGGTTTCGATATAAGATGGATTTTCGAGGTTGGTTCAGGTTCTGATTCCGATGGGTACATCATTCGTCAGCGACCCGTAAGCTTACATCTTACTTCTGCTGATTCTGAGCAGGTTATGCTCATAGCTGCCGGGTGCGCTGAGCTTTTAGCGGAAAAACAGAATGTAATCGAGGAAGAAAAATATTTGATATATGATCCGGCAAATTATTTGTCACTGAATGAAAGGGTAAAACTTCTCAGCCAGCATGCGATTTCGCTTTGGCAGAAGTTCATGCTCACATTTCACGCTGACCAGAGACTTGGGAATGTTCATTTTGCAATGGGTCTTTTACATACGCTTGCAGATCAGAAAAATGAAGCTATTGCAGAATATAAACTGGTGGCTAATCGTTTTTCTCAAATATCTCTTGCCCCGTATGCACTGCTGAAATCGAGCGGGCTGAAAGCCGACATTCGTGATTATCAGGGAGCCAGGGATGATTTGAAGCAGTTAATAGAGCAATACCCTGACACTCAGATATACAGGGACGCCTACCTGCGTCTTTCCGACGTTACCAAACAGGCCGGACTCTATATGGAAGCAGCACAACTGTTCTGCAGAGTATATAATTTCGAATTATCTCAAGAGTCGAAAATTAAATCTGCTCTTGGAGCCGGACATTGCTTTTACCAGGCTCAGGTATATGAAGATGCCGAAATATGGTTCAACAGATATATAAGCATATCCGGGGGAAAGAATAAAGACGAATTGTATTCTGCTTATTTTCTTCTTGGAAAAACATATTTTGAATTAAAAAAATATCAGCAGGCTTGCGATTCTTTCCAGTTTGCGATAACCGAGCAAAGCTCTCGTGAACAGTATATTGAAGCCGTGAAAGCTCTTGTCCAGAGTTATATCGAAAAGGAAGACTTTATAAAGGCGCTCGATGCACTGGAGAATACGCGTTCAATTTCCCTGTCACAGCAGCAATTTGTTGAAATGCTGATTCAGAAAAGCACGATATACCGTAATCTGGGCCTATTAGATACGGCAATCGACCTGCTGAAAGACAGGTCTGATTTTGTTACCGAGAGACAATTGAATGCGGAAATCTCGCTTGAGCTGGCGAATTGTTACCTTGCTAATAATGACCTGGAAATGGGACGCAGTTATTTAAGTGAAGTATTGCGAGTAGCAGAGCCTGGAGAGATGGCACAAAAAGCCGCAAAAAAAATGGCAGAGGTATGCCTGGAGCTTGGTCACAGCTCACAGGTGATTTCTATTTGCAGACAACTTTTGGATTCTAATATTTCCGGCAGTTTAAAAAGTGATGTAACGAAAATACTGGCGCAGGCTCTTAATCAGGAAAAGAAATTCGAAGAAGCGGCACTGGTTCTCTCTGTTCAGGAATAAAAAGGAAAATATTATGATAGAAAAAAACAGGAATAATTCAAAGAATCGAAAATTTCACATATCACATTCTATTTTCATTCTCGCATTTTGTCTTATGCTTCTGCCTTTTGAGCAGTTAAGTTTTATGAAAGGTGCGGCGTATGCTGATTCGAATGACATGGTCGATTATGATATAAATCAGAACGAGCGGGGAAAATCGGTAATTATATATGACAATGTCAAACAAACGCTCTGGCGAACAAACATTACTCCCGCTGAAGAAGAACAGGAGCAGATACAAAAAGATGAGCTTCAGTCACTGATAGAACAAATAAATTCGATTGAATTGTCATTGCCGCAGTTGACTTACGAACCGGAAGAGATTAATGAAACTGTATTATCGAACGAGCATCCAAAACCGGCATCTCAAAATGAAGAGACAAAGTCGATTGTGAAGAATGACAGAAGCGATATTGTGAAGTATGAATTGATAACAGAGCAGACAATTCAAAAGCTGAAAAAAATGGCAGAAAAACCCGAGGAAGTTGACAATCCGTATGAAATTGGAAATACATTGTATTTAAGCAGCAATATCGGTGAGGCAGCGGCGTTTTATAAGGAAGCGCTCAGAAGGAAGCAGCCGGACGATATATCGGCTTCCGAAGACAGGGCATGGCTTCTGTTTCAAACCGCCAACAGCCTGCAAACCATTGATATGCTTGCCGCCTCTGATATGTACAGAAAACTGATTACAGAGTTTCCTAATTCGCCCTGGGCGGATTATGCAAGAGTTCACAGCAATATAATTACATGGTACACAAAAGACAAACCGGATGAGTTATTGGATAAGTATAAACGTTAAAAGCACATTATTTAATTTCTAATTGAAGAAGATGAATATGCAGAAACTGGAACAGCGACAAACAGGTAATACAGAAACAAATGAAGATGTGATTAATGTCCTGATTGCGGATACTGATCCGGAATTTGACAGGTTAATTCTTGAGATTCTCGCTCGCAAGGGAATACGTGGACATCTTGCGGGTGATCGGGAGAACGCCCTGAATTTCATCAGTAAAAACAATTGCGGTCTTGTATTTGTAAGTGACAGTTTCTCCTGCCGTGAAAATATTCATGGACGTTTTAAGGATGGTCTCGAATTAGTTGGGAAACTAAGAGAAAACCTGCCTGAACTGCCGATTATTATGACGGCAGGCTCGAAAAATATAGATAATCAGAATGCTGTAGTCGAACTGGCGGTCGAGTCGATTCGCAGAGGATGCTGCGAATTTTTATTAAAACCCGCAGAACGCAAAAAAATCGAAAATCTTCTGGATACTTTTATTCCCAATCACAGTTATTCGACAATAGCTTCTTCGCGCGAAGGACCTCGCTGCCTGTATCAGATTGTAGGCAGAAGCCCGAAACTGTATCGCACAGTAGATTTGGCGAAGAAGGTTGCTCCTACATCGGCTCCGATATTGCTTAGCGGCGAAAGCGGGACTGGTAAAGAAGTAATGGCTTATCTTATACATCATCACAGCAGAAGGTCGCAGCGCTCATATATCAGGATTAACTGTGCAGCGCTAAGTGATTCACTCCTTGAAAGCGAGCTGTTCGGTCATGAAAAAGGCGCATTTACAGGCGCATATACACAGCGTATAGGACGTTTTGAGATGGCTCACGGAGGTACGTTATTGCTTGATGAAATCACCGAAACGCCCATAACGTTTCAGGCAAAACTCCTGCGCGTGCTTGAACAGCAGGATTTTGAAAGGGTTGGCGGAAATGAAAGCATCAGGGTTGATGTTCGCATAATAAGCACGACGAACAGGGATTTGCTGCAGGAAGTCAATAAGGGACGTTTTCGCCAGGACCTTTATTATCGTCTTAGTGCGGTCAGGCTGTCACTGTGTCCCCTGCGCGAGCGTCTTGATGATTTGCCTGATCTTGTGTGGTATTTCATTAATTTGTATTGCCGCGAGGTAAACCGCAGAATTACTGAGCTTGATCCTGCAATGATGGAAATATTCGCCAATTATCACTGGCCCGGCAATATCAGGCAGTTGCGCAATGTTGTGCGCACTTGTCTTATTTTGGGCATGGGGCCGGTTCTCTCCCTGGCTGATGTTTCATGGCTTTTCGATGAGATGCAACCTGTTACGCAGAAAGGAAGTATTAATAATATGTTATATACAGATGACCCGTTCAGTGAAGAAGGTCTGGATGATGATTCGAGTTTGGGCGGGCTTCCTCTCGAACAGGTGGAACGAAGGGCAATTATGGAGACTCTGCGTCAGACAGGCGGAAACCAGACAAAAGCGGCCAAAGTTCTGGGAATAAGCGATCGTACGCTGCGAGAGAGAATTCATCGATACCGTAAAGAGGGATGCTTACAGGCAGTATAATAACCGCGAGTTGATATATTTATGAGGTAAAAATGGCAGACGCAGAAGATAAAAAACAAAAGCAGGAAACAAAGGATGGTAAAGAAGACGGGAAAAAGAAGAAATCCCTGATTGGACGTTTACTGCCTTTGATTATTATGATTGTTGTTGTCGGATTATGCGGAGGAGCTGGTTTTGGTCTCGGCAAAATTCTTGCCGGTACCGGAGAAAGCAATCCCGCAGATGAAGGAGAAAATAACGGAGAAACCAAGACAGAAAAAGTTGATTTTGGGAGCGAATCAGATAAATTCTGGTATTATGATTTGGAGCCGGCTGTTGTTGCAAATCTGAATGAACCGGGTGTCACGCGATATGTAAGTGCATCATTGACTCTTCAGATGAACATGACAAATGAAAAGGAAACAAGGGTTTTCCTCGATGAAAAAACTCCTATTCTTAGGAACTGGCTATACATCTTTCTTTCCAGTCTGAGTATTTCAAATATTCAGGGCGACAAAAACCTCAAGAGTATTCAATCTCAAATATGTGATGGTTTCAATAAGGAGCTGTTTCCGCACTCAAAACCACAAATTAAACAGGTTCTGATAAGGGAATTTCCAATTCAATGAACGCAGGTATGACTAAAGAAAATATACAACGACTGCTTAAAGCGGTAGGTTCCAGGCCGCAGATGGATGATTCGTCTGTAGAATACTCTGAAATGAAGTGGAATGAGCCGCATTATTTCTCAAAAGACCAGCTCGATAAACTTGAAATATTCGTTCAAAATATTGCAGCGGCGTTAACTGAAAAATTCTCTGCCTTTTGTCGAACTCCATTTGAGGTGGAAATTACATCGACATCGCAGCGCTGCGCAGATGAGTGTTTGACAGAAACAAATGCTCAGCAGAGAAAAGATTATTATTTATCTTTCGGTTCCGGTCCGGGCAAGGAATTCGGCATACTGGAAATTCCTGAACAAACTGCCTCTTTATGGGTTAAACAGCTTCTGGGCGATTCTGAATCAAATGAAGAGCAGGGGAGAGAATTATCACAGCTCGAACAATCGCTTTTATACGATTTGGCATCGGTTATTGTAAAAACTCTTTCGGTTGTGCATCCGAAATTAGAATCCATTCCCTCTAACAATATTGTTTCAGGGCAATTGCCGATTAAATTAAAAGAGGCTGAAGAAATTTGCAGAATTTCTTTTTCTGTCAAAAGAAACGGCTCTGAAATGAAGTCAGACGCTTCTTTTTTTATACCCTGTGTCAAACTGGAAATCGTAACAGGAAAAAATACATATACTCAAAACGAATCATCTGCTCAGGATTTCTCGAAAGTTATTATCGAGCACCTGGGTTCTACGCCTGTTCGTATTACTGTCCGGCTTGCCTGCAGCCAGCTTGGTTTTGAAGATATGATGAACCTGCAGGTTGATGACATAATTATGCTTGATAAACGGATTGATGAACCGGTCGAGCTGATAGCCGAAGGACATACCTTCGGATTCGGCTGGCCTGCGAAATCTGAGGGTCAATATGCGGTAACAATTGCAGCGACTGAGTTTTAAGCCGCACAATGATAAATATAAATGATTATTAATTGGAATAATATAAGGAATATAAAATATGGCACAGTCGGCTACAGTTGAAACGACAGAAGAAAAGCAGGACTCCAAAAAGAATGTTCAAACAGCAGAATTTCCCGAAGCTGCGGAAGTGGATGTAAAAGGTTCCGGCGGAAGCATCGATATTCTGCTGGACATGAATGTGCCGATTACAGTTACTATCGGCCAAACGAGTATTCCTGTTCGCAGGCTGCTTCAACTGGCGCCCGGTTCGGTAATAAAACTGAATAAGTCTCTCGATGAGCCTGTTGAGCTGTATCTGAGCGGAAGCAAATTTGCCACTGGAAGCGTGGTTGTAGTCGATGGCTGCTTCGCTGTGAAAATAAAACAAATAATCGGCTTGGAAGATTCTCCGGAAAAGAACAATTAGTAATAAAAAGGGATTTTAATGGCTCGTACCGAAAAAACAAATTCTTCTGCAGTTCCTTTCGGGCAGTACAGTAATTTTATTTTAGCCTTCTGCCTGATTGCGGTGCTTGCTACATTAATTATTCCGCTGCCGACATTTCTGCTGGATTTGTTTTTAGCCTGCAGTATTTCCCTGTCTATTGGCGTTCTTATTATGACGCTTTCTTCAAGAGAAGCTCTCGAATTATCGACTTTTCCTTCTTTACTGCTTTTTGTAACATTATTCCGATTGTCACTGAACGTAGCTTCGACAAGATTAATTCTTTTAGAGGGCGACGCAGGTAAAATTATCGATACATTCGGAAGCTTTGTCGCAGGCGGAAGTTTCGTAGTCGGTCTTGTAATTTTCCTGATACTTGTCGTTGTTCAGTTTATTGTTATCACAAAGGGCGCCGAGCGAATCAGCGAAGTATCAGCAAGATTCACTCTCGATGCCATGCCGGGCAAGCAAATGGCAATTGATGCAGACCTTAATGCAGGAGTAATAACTGAAACTCAGGCAAACGAACGCAGAGCGAAAATTGTCAAGGAAAGTGAGTTTTACGGCGCCATGGATGGCGCCAGCAAATTTATCCGCGGCGATGCCAAAGCCGGGTTAATAATATCAGCAGTAAATGTTATAGGCGGTATAGCAATGGGATATTCACGCGGCATGGATATTGCCGGTGCGGTAAAAACATACTCTATTCTGTCGATTGGCGATGGACTGGTAAGCCAGATTCCATCGATGATAATTGCTGTAAGTTCCGGTTTCCTCGTAACAAAAATATCATCAAGTTACAGTGTTGGCCAGGATTTATCGAAGCAGTTCCTCAAATCCAGTCAGCCGTTGTTGATTGCATCAATAATAATCGCGGGAATGGCGTTTGTGCCAGGTTTGCCGAAAATACCTTTTATCTTATTGGGGACTGGATGTGCATTACTTGGACGGACTGTATCCCGCATGGAAAAAAGTACAAAAGATACAACTAAAACCGAACAGCAGGCCAGGCCTGAAAAACAGCCTATCGAAGAATTGCTGGATATAGACCGGGTATCTGTGCAGGTCGGAATCAGGCTTATTGGAATGGTTGATCCTCGAAAGGGCAGTTCTATTTATGACCGGATAGGTGCGCTGCGAAGAAAATTCGCACAGCAGCTCGGGATTATTATTCCTCTTGTCCGCTTGCGGGATAATATTAACCTTGAGTCTTCGACATATGAAATAAGAATCGCGGAGCTGCCTGTCGCGAGCGGACGAATAGAGCCTGAAATGTTTCTTGCTATGGATCCCGGTACAGTTCAAAAGAAAGTTGACGGCATAAAAACAATCGAACCTGTTTACGGATTACCTGCGTTATGGGTTAGCCCTGCCAACAAGGAAAGGGCAGAACTCAGCGGCTATACTGTGATTGATCCGGAATCGGTATTTATCACGCACCTTTCGGAGGTACTGAAAAAACACTGTGATGATTTACTTACTCGTGAGGATGTTCAGCTTCTCGTTGACAGGCTTCGCAAAACACAGCCATCGCTTGTAGGAGAAGTAATTGGTCCCGATAAAGATGTGCCAATCGGCCTTCTTCAGAGAGTCTTGAAGAATCTTATCAAAGATGGAATACCGATTCGCGAATTAACTTCGGTTCTCGAATCTTTGGGTGAGCATGCGGGCAAGACAAAAAATGCCGCTGTTTTAACTGAATTGGTTCGCAAGCGGCTAAGCAGGACAATTACCGAGCAGTTTAAAAATGAAAAAGATGAAATTTCAGCTATAACTCTTGATCCTGCTCTCGAACATCATATGACAACGATATTGCAGCAGGAAAATGATGGATTAAAGCTTGCCATGCCGACAGAGATGGCTATGGATGTCAGCAGGAAAATCGCGCAGGCATGGAAGAAAGTAATGGATGCCGGGAAGGATAAGGTTGTTTTATTGTGTGATTCGAGAATACGCTCGCCTCTGGCAGGGATGTTATCGCGAACAGTCTCGCTGCTTCCTGTTGTAGCTTATGATGAGATTATTCTCGGAACCAGTGTCGAGCCGATAGAAACAATATCGGTTCAGCAGTTTGATTATAAAGGACAGAAAGAACAAGAGCTTGCGCTGGTTTGAAGATGAAAGTGTGATATAGAGACCATGATGAATTATTTGAGGTGATTATGCCGTTAAATGTACGAAAAATTGCAGTAAATCTTGCGGTGATATGTTTTTTTATTTTGAGCATAGTTGCCATTGTGAGCGGTCTTTCACCGTTTACATGCTGCAAGAGAGCAATCGCGGGCGCTGTATTAGTGTATGTTGCCGCCGGTATTACTGTACGATTGATAAACATGATTCTGATAGATGCAATGATTACAAGGCAGATGGAACAGCTTGGCAATTCCGAAATTGCGGCGAAAAGAAAAGATAAGGCCGGGAGATAATAAAAGTGACATTAACAACTGAAAATAGCACTGAAGAAAAACAAAAACAGCCGGTCAGTGTTGCTTTTCGCGCATATACTATCGAAAAGGAATCAGCCACCTGTGATTTGGAAAATGAGCGAATACTGAAATTTCTGCCTATGGTGAATAAAATAGCCCGGCAGGTTGTCAGTTATCTCAAGCCCCCTTTGTCGTTCGAGGACATGGTATCAGCCGGGACTGTCGGTTTGGTGAGAGCAGCCCGTGATTTTGATTCGTCAAGGGGTGTTGAGTTTAAAACGTATGCTTATATCAGGATAAAGGGAGCTATTCTTGACGAACTCAGAGGCTGGTCTTTCGTTCCCGCAAATCTTCATAACCAGATAAAAGAAGCACAGCGCATAAGCAGGGAGATAATGGAGCAAACAGGTTCGGCTCCATCCGATGAGAAACTGGCGGAGAAGCTTGGAATGAGTCTTGAAGACCTTTATCAAATGCTTGAAAAAGGGCGCGCTCAGCATTTCGTATCGCTCGACAGCAGTTCGGACGAATCGCCTGCATTGGGCAGCGAGCTTGTGGCAAATCAGGCTATTGCCCCTGACGAACAAATCGAGCGACAGGAGCTTATCAGTATTCTGGCAAAAGCAATACAGCAGCTTCCGGAGAAGCCTCGCAGGATTATTTTGCTCTATTATAATCAGAACCTGACAATGAAGCAAATCGCTGAAGTATTGGAAATAACCGAACCTCGCGTCAGTCAACTGCACGCGAGCGCTTTATTTAATTTATCAGTCAAGTTAAGGCAGTATAACGATGGATAATTATGACGCAAATATGATAAAACCTGTGGATGGTCTCCAGAATATTACAGGTTTGGCTCCGGCCAGAAGACGTGAAGAAAGAAGAAGCAAGCGGCAGTTTAGTTCAGAGAACGAAGAACAGCAGGATAAACAGCATGATGAGGAAAACAAAACAGAATCGCCGGATGAATCATTAAATATCGACAATGCCGGTGACAGTAAAATTGATTATCGTGCTTAATATTATAGCAGAAGGATCGGAAAAAATATGACGCAAACAACAGGAAGAATCTTGAAAGGCAATCAGGTCAATATCGAAGGCAAGTATCAGCTTGGATTATCACAGGGCAATCATAGCTCCCCTGAGAATATGAATACAATGCTGAAATCGCCGCAGGTTAGAATAATAGAAAATAATGCCGGTTATGTGGTGATACAGGTTACTTGTTCCTGCGGTAAACAAATTACACTCAGGGGCGAATATAATGAATCTCACAAATCCTGACTGTAAAGGGAACGAAAGAAGGTTAAATCGTGAATATAAGTATGGAGATAAAAGCAATGCAAAATAAAATCAGATATTTTAATTTCATAATGACGGCAGCAATATTAATAATGTCCGGCTGTGCATCTCAAAATGAGATGAAAGAAGCGAATGTAAATCCTGATTTTCCCGGACCGTGGCAAAGCGATTCTTTTGCTCAGCGATTTCAGGAAGCAACCACTAAAAATCCCACTGTTGTTGAATCTGCAATAGAGCTTTCGGATAAATATGCAAAGCTTGCCGAAGAAGCATCTCTTTTAAGACAGCAGAATCAAACGCTTAATTCAAGAAACCAGCAGTTGAGAGATCAGGTTACAGACATAGAAAGCAGGTTGAAACAAACTCAGACAGAATTGAAGGAAGCCAATGAATTTCTTGTCGAGATGCGTCTGGAACTGAGTAACTGGAAGACGGATGTGCTTGGTTTTCGTGAGGAAATGCGCAGCGCCCAAACAGCTCAATTGCAGGCATTGATGAAAGTATTAAAAGCTCTCGGCGGTGATTCAGTTATAGAGACCGCCCGCTCGAATAGTATAGGCAAACCGGTAGCATCGAATAAAAAGTAATTTGATTTCTCAATGAACCAAATACAGGCTGTTTTATGACAAATTCAAAGGCAATAAAAAAAATAATATATGTTTTATCTATCAGTCTTTTAATTCCAGGCTGTAAAAGTCATGAAATTGCGAGAGAACCCGCAAATTATTATTATCAGAATCCCAATAAAAAAATATCAGATATGGGCAGAATCGCAATTGTAGAACTGCAAAATGATTCGAGCTATCCGCAAATGAGCAATGATATTACGGAAGCCCTGTTTCAGTCTTTGCAAAAAAAACAGGTATTCGGTTTAACAATGGTTCGGCAGCGTGACCCATTATGGAAAAGCCTGCAATTGGAGCCTGATGCGACTTATACGCTTGACCAGATGGCGGCTATAAGACAGACTTTAAAATGCGATGGTGTTTTGATTGGGACTATTACGGAATTCAAGCCTTACCCGCATATGGCAGCAGGTTTGAGATTGAAACTTATCGACCTGACACAAGGCGAACTGCTCTGGGCTCTCGAACAGGTATGGAACAGCTCCGATAAAATAACGGAACAGAAAATAAAAAAATATTTAAATGAAACAAAAAGTTCATCTTTGAAAAACTCAAATGAACGCATAACTTCGATGAGCCCGCTCGAATTTATCAAGTATGTAAGCTTCGAAGTGGCACAAACGTTATAATCGTTCGAAAATATTATGAAAAATGTTGGCTTGATGACGAATTTGCCTTAAGTTTTATGGAAATGATGCGAAAAAAAGTATAGAACAGAAAATAACATGATCGGAATGATATGATAGATAAAATAGAAAACAATCAGCCCTTACCAGGGGCGTCATCAATGTTAACAAACGCAAAGAGAGCTTTGAGCGATAATGATTTGGATATATCGATAAATACGAACTATGCCTCGCTGATCGAAATGGCGAAAAACAGCTCGCAAACAGATGAAGAGGTAATTGAAAAAGCACGTGAATCTATCAGGACGGGTGAACTTGAGTCCAAAACCAGCATCCAAAAAGCTGCGGAAAATATCCTTGCATTTGGTATTTGATAGATACGAAAATTAAATATCAAAAACAGGCGTTTTTACAGCAGCAGCCTGATTTCATGCGTAATAATCAAGAGATTCTTCTGTTAGATAATTATTAGTTTGCACCCTGATTATTTGCAGGTTTTTTGTGTAAATTATAGCCCCGGGGGCACATTTATCGTTGTAGTTGAGCACAAAAGCGTTATTTGAGAAATTAAACAGGTTCTGACCGGCGTATGACATATTGTCATCGTTAAGCATTGTGGATTGAACTATTTTACATGAAATTCTTTTTCTCATCAAACCGCCTCAATTTCCCTGATTATAAACAAATTCTGTGAAAAAATCAAGATAAATCCGGCTGGCTTTTTATGTATATGGTTTATAATTCAAAGAAGAATAACTTTATAGGACGATGTATGAGAAATGCGTTTGTAAATAGTACCAAATGACCTATCTCCTCTCATTTCTTATAATAATCATAAGTTGATGTGCTACAATTTGTTATGAATTTGTGGGTGGATTATCTTATGAAAAAAGTACAACCGTTTGTACAACTAATTCACAAATATCGTTTTGGCTTTGTTTTTTTAGCTTGAGGAATCTTTCAATTATCATGCGATGAACAGCATCACAAAACGTAGTCAGAGTTCCGGGATTTTAACAGTAAAATGATTCATGAAAAGTATAAGGCAGATACTCCAATGATAAATTATAGTTCATTTAGTCGGATTATTCATTGGTTCGGATGCTGCTAATGTACTACATGAACAATCATATCAAAAAGTTATATTATTTGTCCAGAATTTCTTCTACTCGTCCTTCATCAACATCCATTATATATCGCAATCCTGTAATGGAAGCGGCGTCTGGCGTGAGAGCGGCTACGTCATCGCGGGACATGTGTTCCAGAGAGAATTTTCTGCATCCTGCCATGAGCTGCCTCAAACCCTGTGCAAGACGTTCGTAATATGTATATAATCCAATCGCTCCGGCTGGAATTTTATCGAATTCGCCATTGCCAAATTCTCTTCGCAGCTCACTGGCGGTGACGAATATCTCCTCCTTGGTTGAGCCAAATCGTTCTACATAAACCGGAATCTGGTTTGCCTCAATAGCTCGACCAATTGTTTTGCCAACCATAGCCGCCGCTACCGGAGAACGGGCCATTCCGATAAGTTTCACATAAGGCGAGCCAAGTGATAAACCTTTGAAAATCAGGTCTTCGAAAGTAAAACCGCCTCCGACTGCGATTGCCGGAAGGTATTGGTTCCTGTCTGCCAGGCGTTTTGCATAAGTATAAAGCAGGGAGTGCAGGTAAATTGGAGGGACTCCCCATTCATTCATCATTCGCCATGGGCTCATACCTGTACCTCCTGATGCGCCGTCAACAGTTAAAAGGTCCAGCTTGCATTTGGATGCAAAACTCAGCGCCCTGGCTAAATCGGCAGGACGATATGCCCCTGTTTTCAGGAAGATATATTTTGCACCTGCTTTGCGAAGCTCGTTAATTCTCTGGGCAAATGACTCCTCACTGACCATTCCTACTCGGGAGTGACGCTCGAATTCCTTGAAGCTTCCATTTTGAAAAGCTTCTATGCCCGACGGATTTGTAGGATCCGGCAAAACTATATAACCTCTTTCGTGAAGAAGCTGTGCTTTCTTAAGGTCTCGTATTTTTACCTCGCCGCCGATATTCTTTGCGCCCTGTCCCCATTTGATTTCCACGCACTCGACACCAAGTTCGTTTATCGCGTACTCCTGTACCCCAAGCCTTGTATCTTCAACATTTGCCTGGACAATAATTGCGCCGAAACCATCTTTTTGATAGTCTCGATATAGCTTAACACGTCTTTTGAGGTCGACAGTGTCAATCACTTTGCCTTTTTCAATAACTGCCTGTGTATCCATGCCGACTACATTTTCTCCTATTGTCAGGCCAGTTCCTGCCAGGGCTGAGCCAATTGCCAATCCTTCCCAGTTGTTCTTGGCTATATCAGTAGAGCCAATTCCTGAGATCAGCCAGGGATATTTAAACTTTATACCTTTATCGTGACCAATTCTGACCTCAAGATTAACAGCTGGGAAAATCGCTTTGTCACTATCCGGTTCAATTCCATGTGCTCCTACGCATGTTCCCATTATATTCAGATGAGAATAGTCAACGGGGTATTGTTTCTCCGCAGCCGTCGTTATGACGCCAAACGGTTGAGGATATATAACCTCATGGCCGCGATAGGCAGACTTGCCTATCTCACACATGCCGATGCAGCCGTCAACACAGGTTACACACATTCCTGAGCTTGGTGTCACTGAGCCTTCTGTTCTATTTTTTGTAAGGGTTGCTGCGGAAGTATTTACTCTTGAAAAAGACATAGTATTTTCTCCTTTTTTATTGTTTTTTTATCTCACATGCAACGCATGGGTCCATGTAGCACATTAAATCATTAAACGAATCTTTTTGAATGCAAGGGGGGCTGATATTCGCACAGCCGCCGCATATAGCTTTTTCCGGTTCCGTATATGTACATCGAAGCGTACAGGCCGGACAAACATAAATGCACCCGCCGCATTGTCGGCATACGTCCGATGGTATATCGAACGGTGTTCCAATGCTGCGATTTTGTCCTCTTCCTCTAAAGCCGATGGCTTTTGCCATCATCTGTTCTTCACACATCCGCACACATCTTCCGCATAGTATGCAGTCTTCATATTCCTGCCTGAATCGCTGTTGTCTTATCTCGTATTTCGAAGCAAGGTCCTGTATAATTTTAGATTGCGGACAGGATGCAAGCAGAAGTTCGATAATCATCGCTCTTGCTTTCATCACACGCGCTGAGGAAGTACGTACCTTAAGTCCCTGTTCCGCCCGGTAAGTGCAGGATGATACAAGTTTGGCTCCCGGACCTTCACCAATCTCAACAACGCACAACCGGCATGCCCCATAAGGTGTTAATCCTTCCATGTGACATAATGTCGGGATTGGAAAACCGAGAAATTCTGCTGCTTCAAGAATTGTTGTACCTTCTTCTACGGATACTTCTAAACCATTGATTGTTAATGTTATCATAACTTTTTGTCTCCGATAGTTTCTGGCTGCCTGTTACAATCCTGTGTAAATGCCAAGTCACATCTCAGGCATCGCCGTGCCTCGCGCCTGGCCTGCTCTTCGGACAATGATGCTTCTACCTCATTGAAGTTCTTTTTTCTTGCCTTAACCGGCAGTACGGGCGGCACTGCTCGTGTTGCACTTTCCATTTCTTCATCGCTGACAGCGGCCGGCTCAACAAATACGGTCGGTAATTTCAAGCCGGGCGGCTCTGCGAGCGGCTCACCTCGCAAATATCTGTCTATGATTCGTGAAGCTTTTTTGCCGGCCGCAATTGCATCTATGACAGTATTTGGACCTGTCACAAGGTCACCACCGGCAAAAACTCCTTTGATGTTAGTTTCAAGTGTATGGGGATTGACTTTAACTCTTCCTCCCTTGTCAATTTCCAAACCCATTGAAGCAAGACACTGACTTTGAGGACGTTCTCCTATGGCAACTATCAATGTATCAAGAGTTAGCTTAAACTCGGTACCCGGCACAGGGACAGGTTTTCTTCTTCCTGTAACATCAGGCTCACCGAGACGGTTACGAATGCACTCGATAGCTGTCAGCCTGCCTTCGCGTGAAAATATGCGAATAGGAGAAACAAGTGTTTCGAGCTCCACTCCCTCTCTTATCGCGGCTTCAATTTCTTCCAGGCGCACATGAATCTTAACCGGCGAAACAAGTGTTTCAATTTTTACACCTTCCTCCAGTGCGGCTTCAACTTCCTCTTCATAAGCAGGCATTTCATCGCGTGTGCGTCTGTACAGCAGCGTGACACTGGTAACTTCCTTTTGTCGCAATGCCACTCTCGCGGCATCTACCGCTGAGTTTCCACCTCCTACAATACCCACATGGCCTCGCGCAAGCTGTTCGCCTCTCATATTAAAATCCTTCAGGAATTTTATTGAAGGATATACCCCTTCCACGTTTTCACCTTCAAGGTCAAGCGGCCAGCTTTCATGTGCGCCCATAGCGAGAAATACGGCTTTGAAACCATCTGTCATGAGTGCTTTGAGGTTCATGTCTTTTCCCAGCGTAAGACCTTTTTGTAAAGTGATATTCTCGTTCATTAATGATGCGATTTCTTTTTCGACAATTTTTCTGGGCAATCTATATGCCGGCAGTGAGGATGCAAGCATGCCTCCCGGTTTATCTTCCGAATCAAAGATGGTAACTTTATGACCAAAAAGAGAAAGGCAGTGAGCCGCCGTCAAGCCTGCCGGACCGGCACCCACAACCGCGACTTTTCCTGTGTTTTTGGTATCATTTTTATTTATTGTTTGTTTATATACATCAGGATTAACTCGGTCAGTTATGAATCTTTTCAATGGACGTATTGCTATGGATTGTCCTCCGCTGACGCCGAGATTGCATCGATGTTCACATTTTCGGTCACAAACACGGGCACTGATGGCAGGAAGAGGATTCGCCTGGCGGATAATCTGATATGCCTGTTCATACTGTCCTTTTTCAATATAGGCCACATATCGCCATGGTTCTGTATCGACCGGACATGCGGCCTGACATGGTGCACCGACAAGATTTTTGCAGACAAAAGCATCACATCTTTTTTCTTCAATATGCCTGCGATATTCCTCACGAAAATATTTTAGCGTGCTCAAGACAGGATTCGGTGCTGACTGACCAAGGCCGCACATTGTTGTATCCTTCACAACACAGGCCAATTCCTCAAGCAGCTTTAGATGTTCCGGTGTTCCTTTGCCGAGAGTGATATCTTCAAGAATCTCATGCATTCTTTGTGTGCCTTTGCGGCATGTAAAGCACTTGCCGCATGATTCATCTTTAAGAAAATTCATAAAATATTTTGCAACGTCCACCATGCATGTGTTCTCGTCCATTACAATCATACCGCCTGAGCCCATTATCGAGCCTGCTTTGGTCAGGCTGTCATAACTGATAGGAAGGTCGAACATTGATGCCGGGATACATCCGCCTGACGGACCGCCTGTTTGCACTGCTTTTACACGCTTTTTTCCGATTGCGCCTCCGCCAATTTCGTAAACCACTTCTTTTAACGGTGTCCCAAGTGGAACTTCAACAAGTCCGGTATTGCGGATTTTTCCGACCAGTGAGAAAATCTTGGTTCCAGTGTTGTTTTCTATACCTATTTTAGAGAACTCATCCCCGCCATTTCGGATAATAAAAGGAACGTTGGCGAGTGTTTCGACGTTATTAATGCATGTTGGAAAACCATAAATTCCTTTGGAAATAGGATAAGGCGGTCTTTGTCGCGGCTCTCCCATACGGCCTTCGATGGATTTAATCAAAGCTGTCTCTTCTCCACATACGAAGGCTCCTGCTCCTCGAACTATATCAATATCGAATTTTATTCCGCTGCCGAGAATATTATCCCCGAGCAGACCGAAACTGCGTGCCTGGCGAAGAGCAAGAAGAGAATGTTTTATCGCAAGGGGATATTCTGTCCGTACGTAAATAATTCCATTTGCAGCTCCTATGGCTATGGCCGCAATTATCATGCCCTCAATAATAGCGTGAGGATTGCCTTCGAGCAAACTACGGTCCATATATGCGCCAGGATCTCCTTCGTCTGCGTTGCAAACTACGAATTTCTTCCCGGAACCGTTTCCGGCTTTGCTTGCAAATTCCCATTTTTTACCTGTGGGGAAGCCTGCACCACCGCGGCCGCGTAAGCCTGATTTTTTCACCTCCTCAATAATCCATTTTGGATTCTGATTTTTAAGTATCTTGAGAAGAGCCGAATATCCCCCGACTTTTATGTAGTCCACGATTCTTATAGGATCAATTCTCTGGTTGTTGCCGAGTATGAGCCTCTTCTGGCCTTTGAAAAACGGAATTTCATCCTGGCTATTGCATTTTCTTGTTGTGCCAGGCTCTCGGTAAAGCAATTCCTCAACAGTTTCTCCTTTTATTACTGCATCGATAATCAGAGGAACATTTTTCATTTCAAGCTTTGGATAAACCGCATGTTGCGGCTCGACAAGAATGAATGGATCCATTTCACAAAATCCAAGACACCCTGTTATTCTCAAAGAAAGGCGGTCGGCAAGATTTTTTTCGAGTATCAGCTTTTTTATGATGCGAATAATATCATTTGAGCCGCTGGCTTGTCCGCCTGTGCCGGCACAAATTACAAGACAGGGTTTACCATTTTTGTTTTCACCTTTGATTGTTTTGCAGAATTCATCGAAATCAGCCGTGGATTTCATAATATTCATTATTATTTTATCCCTTCATCTCTTTTAGAGAGTCTTGAGTTTGTGAGGTAATATCAAGCATATGTCCGAGACATCCGTATCTTGAACAGATATGAAAAGTGGCATATTTGCCTGCGGTCATCATCGCCATGTTTGCTCCGCATTCAGGACAAATCAACTCACTTGGTAATTCCTCCCGGCAATATGGACAGAATATTGATATCACATTGCCTTTCGGAAAATCTCCGTCAGAATCCGTACTGCTGCTTCCATACAGGCTGGAAAGACGTATTGTGCCTTTTTTGCCAGAAGAAGATGCAGCAAGTTTAATGGAAGCAGCACCGTCAATTTCGTGCTCGTTGTCCATTAAGGTATGATTGCATACTGGGCAGTTGACCTGAATTTTAAATATACGATGGTCTGTACGCGGATCTGATTGCTGGAATCCTTTACGAGCCTGTTCTATAATATGCTGTACTTTGGCGGTAGTGACATGGCTGAAATAATGATTATCAACAACAACAGTAGGCCCCAGAGCACAGGCTCCCAGACAGTTTACGGTTTCAAAAGAAAATTCCTTGTCACGAGTTGTTTCACCTGATTTAATTCCTAACTGTCGGCTGAACTCGTCTGCAATTTTTGGTGCTCCACGAACGTGACAAGCCGTTCCGAGACATACTGACACGAGATGCTTTCCTCTCGGTTTAAGACTGAAAGCCTTATAAAATGTAGCTACCGCATAAATATCAGTAAGGGAGGAATCTGTCTTTTTTGCCACCTGGCGCAAAGCATCCTGTGGAAGATATCCGAATTTTGACTGTATTTCAGTAAGAATTGACAGTATGCCTCCAAGTGAATCTCGATGTTCAATTACAACTTTCTCAATAATTTGCTCATCCATTGAAATCTCTTTAATAAATAATATTAATTG
Source organism: Sedimentisphaerales bacterium (assembly GCA_016931715.1). Classification (GTDB taxonomy): domain Bacteria; phylum Planctomycetota; class Phycisphaerae; order Sedimentisphaerales; family Anaerobacaceae; genus JAFGPS01. Next base: position 3,469 of record JAFGEF010000125.1, on the reverse strand, counting down.
GTATAGCAATCAGGTTCTTTTAACAATACTCCTCACAGTGCCATATCCCTCCTGGCGAATTACGCAACATGCATGAGTTACGATTGCTGCAATTTAAACATAATCCCATGCTGTTGTCTTCCTCGGGCATATCCGGGATTAGTACTAATTTGACAGGCACTTTTGTTCGATATGAGGTTAAATTTTCAAACTCCTCACAGAATAAAACAGGAAATTTGATACCTTTGCGTTGAGTACATATTTCTTTGCTGTTACATGTAAAGCAGAGACCTAAAGATTTGTCTTCCATTGCCATATTATAATCCTGCCTTTCTTTCTGTGTGCCGTATGGATTATATCCTGCAGCGATCATGAGCTTTCTTTACCATCAACCTATATTGAAATATTCAGCAATGAATATGCCATTTGTTGGAAAATCTTCGTTTTTCATCAAAAGCTTACTATAACTTCAGATATCACAAGTAGTTATATTATTTTTAAAAGAAGGATATGCTTAATCTTACTGCAGCAAAAAACTTGTTTTTGGTGGGGAGAATATGGCCGTTGGGGAGAAATTCCCCGCAATTATAATGACTTGTGGATTATTATATTTGCTTTCTAAATTAACAAAACTTTAGTCAAGATTTGCATGATTCATCTTTTTACGCAGTGTTTTTCTATCGATTCCGAGTATTTCCGCGGCTCGAGTTTTATTGCCGCTGACACTTGCCAAAACGTTGCGTATATGGTCTGCCTCGACTTCTGCAAGAGTCCTGTTCAGATTGTTAATTCGGGTAACTGAAAAACGGGCAAAAGCAGGCAGGTCAGTAACTTCTACTATCGACTCATCATTCATAACAATGATTCGCTGAATTGTATTTTCAAGTTCTCTCACATTGCCAGGCCAGGAGTAGTTCTTCATTGCCTCAAGAGCCTTTTCGGAAAAACGCGGAACAGCTCTGCCCAGTTCTCCAGCGAATTTCTTGGCAAAATGTTCCACCAGAAGAAGAATATCGCTGCCCCTGTCACGCAGCGGCGGTACCTCAATTGTGATGACATTGATTCGATAATACAATTCCTCGCGGAACATCCGGCTTTGAATTAGACCGGGAAGGTTTTTATTTGTTGCGGCTATTACTCTCACATCAACTTTCCTTGGACGGGAATTACCAACCATATATACTTCTTTTTCCTGGAGAACCCGCATAAGTTTTACCTGCATAGCCAGGCTGGTCTCGCCTATTTCATCCAGAAAAATTGTTCCACCATCGGCTGTCTGAAAAAATCCTGCACGTGACTCATATGCACCTGTAAAGGCTCCTTTGACATATCCGAAAAGCTCACTCTCGAGGAGACTTTCCGGAATACCGCCGCAATTAACTGGTACAAAAGGGGCTGCTGCTCTACTACTGTTGTAATGAATGGCTCTGGCTACAAGCTCCTTACCACTGCCGCTTTCACCAGTAATGAGTACTGTAGCTGGTGTTAACGATGCCTTTTGAATTGTTGAGAAAACCTTCTGCATTACCTGCGAATTACCAATAAGGCCATGTGTGCCTGTTGGTTTCTGAGCAGGTTTCGTTAATGACTCGCGTTTTATCTTTAATTTGTCCAGTACCCGACGAACTGCAGACAAAATCTCACTGTCTGTGAAAGGTTTTGGCAAATATTCATCCGCACCATTTTTAACTGCTTCAACTGCATTCTCCACAGTCGCATATCCGGTAATCATCATTACTTCAGTATTTTTGAAATTCTCCCTGATATGTCGAATTAGATCAATTCCGTTTATTTTCGGCATCTTGAAGTCTGTAATGACCAGGTCAACTGGCGTTCCTTCAATTATTTTTAATGCCTCCTCTGCGCCTGGGGCTATGTATGTTATATACCCTTCTGCGGTTAAATTCCTCTGTAGAACATCCAGTGTGTCACGTGTATCATCCACAACAAGAATGGTTTCTTTTTCGCCGTGTAAATTCATAATTTTTCTTTGTTCCCCTTTGTAATGGCTGGCTCAATCGGAAGTCGAATAGTGAATTTAGTTCCCTTTCCGGATTTGCTTTTAACTTGAATTGTTCCTCCATGTGATTTTACGATTCCGTGTACTACAGGAAGGCCAAGACCTGTTCCCTCGTTAATTTCTTTTGTTGTGAAAAATGGTACAAAAAGATGATCCAGCACATCTTCTGTCATTCCTACTCCCGTGTCTTCGACAACACAAAAGACGTATTTACCCTGAATATCTGTTTTCAAGTGAATTTTCCCACCCTGTGGCATAGCCTGAATCGCGTTTGCGATAAGGTTAACCATAACCTGTGTCAGTTGACCGGCATCCGCTGTAAGCTCGGGGGGAAAAGGACATAAAGAACAAACAAGCTCAATTCCATCACTTTCGAGACGATGTTCAAAAAGACCTATCGCTTCCGACACGATGTTGTTAAGATTAGTATGTCCCTTGAAAGTAGGTGTCTGGCGTGCAAACAACAGGAGTTTTTTTATAATCTCTCTGGCATGGAGGGATGATGTCACAATCCTTTGTAAATCATGTACAATTTCTGAAGGCAATTTCGGATTCTTCTGTATGAGTTGTGCAAAACCAAGAATACTGCTTAGAGGCTCATTAAGCTCGTGAGCAACGCCGGCTGCCAGCTGCCCGATAGTGGCGAGGCGATCTGCGTGCATTAGCTGCTTTTGAAGCTGCGCTCGTTCTGCTTCAGCCTGCTGACGTTCAATAATAAATGCTACCTGTCTTGAGATTGCTTCCAGCAGGTTCTGCTCCTCCTTCAAAAAAGGTTTGTCTCCGGGTAGCAATTTTTCCTCTGAATAAACAACTTCAACAGCACCTCTAATCTTGTTATCTATAATTACATCGACTGATAGCCTTTGACGACTTTCCCTGAAGTTGGATGTCTTATATTCCCGTCCATCTACGATAATACGAGCTGATGCAATTTCCGGGTATTGCCATGCAGGGGGTATCAGCTCTACAATATGATTGAACACGTTGTGCGGGGATATATTGAGGGTCTCGAAAATCTGGTTAATGTGGTAGAAGCAGCTTAACTCTTTCACTCGTTCGTTAAGCGCCCGGGATGTTGCTTCGCCTAAGTGTTTGTTTGCCCGTCTCTCATTTGCCATTTGTTTGCTCGTTACAAAGAAGAGAATTATAAAACTATTTTAATAAAACCAATTGCGATTTACTTATGATATATGTATTATCCCATTTTTGCAAGACTCTTAATTTAACATAAATTTAGCTCGACGACTGCAACTCATAAAGCCATTATCTCCATGTTTTTTAGAAATGCAAACTTCACAAGTGTTTTAAATATCAACATTTTAAGTTGTAAGGAAATTTGGCAAACAGTTTCAATGCCCGTATGACATTTTACATCATACTTTAGTAATAGGTTCAAATGACCTATCTCCTTCCATATCTTATAATAATCACAAGTTAATATGAATCAATATGTTATGATTTAAGAGTGTG
>JAFGEF010000124.1 GCA_016931715.1 Sedimentisphaerales bacterium | reverse complement strand
ATTGGATCTATTTCTTATATCGGCTTTTTTAACCCCAAAAAAGGCAATATAGGCCTCTTTTAAAGGGCCTTTTTGACGTTATCTTAATTGATATCAATGCGTTGGCTTGGCCCGTCCCCATTTGCACCATTTGCACGACCAATTGCTCAATCTTCGCCTGCACCATACTTATGCTTACGCAAGATAATATCTTCGTCTGCAAGTTTTTTTTCATACTCAATGCTTTTTTCAAGAGCCGCTATATAATTCTGAGCGAACTCTTTAACTTTAACGCTCTTATCTCGCAACCAAGGTTGTATCTCATTGATCTTTTGCTTATAGATTTCTACAAGTCCATATTCCCCAGTTACAATACCCGTGCTTTGCAGAATAATGCTAAGCTCATTGGTAAGGTTGCTACCATAAGGCAATATTTTAACTATCTCCTTACAGACATTTTGTATGATAAGATTGCCGTCATAATTTCTGAGTATGGCCATTACAAAAAGCAGGTCCCTTTCTTCCTTAGACTGGACAATCTCAAGAAGCTTTTGTTGGAATTCTGCTGGAAAGTTCGGGAAGATATTTTTTAGAAGACGTGCTCCATTGTAAATGAACAGGCCATAATTATCATCATATATATTTAGAACTGCATCAATGGCTTGCACTGGATGCTGTGATAAAGGTTCGGCTAGTTTATAGAAATTAAACGGAATTGCATTATATCTGCCTTTATCTTCCTCATCTTTCTCCCTTGAAAGACGATTACAGAAAAATTGAATCACCAATTCAGGCGACTTTTTTGCTATTTCGTACAATATTTCTTCTGCGTGATAATCAACCTCTTCCAGCCAGAACAGATTATCAAGGATAGCTTTGTGCTCAGCGACTTCCATATCATCAAGAATAGCACTACGTTGTTTTCTAAACCAAAAACCGAATATCCATCCAGAGTTTTTATGAACCGTAAGTTTTTCAAGTATCGGCACAAAGAAACTTTTAATCAGATGCTTATTTTCCTCATTGTACCGTGCTGAAATAGAAGAAATGATTTGATTTAATGTATTTAAGTCATTATTTGCTACGGCCTTATTCAATATCTTCTTGAGCAGTGCTTCGTTCACTTGTGGGGAATACTCAAAGAACCTAGCAAGGCTAAATAGATATTTCCCTTCATTACACCAATCCTCAATAAGAGAAAATACATCCCCCTGCCGTTCTGTTTCTGCAACACCACAAAGTATGGATATGATAAAATTTTCAAGATAATCTAATGTTTCCAATAAAAGCTGCAAGGCTAAAGCTGGAGAGGTCTTGCCAAAGTGCTCCAAAAATTTCATAAAGTAGAGGAATGTAGCCATATCATTGGATTTGATACTCGCATAGCGAATAATGCGCTCTTTCCACTCATTATAGGAATCTGCATTAATATTTTCCGCCAGCTTTAGGGCTTCTGCTTCTCGAAACTTTCCTTCGCGTTCAAAATCCTCGATTTCTTCTCTACGCTTTTCCCAATCATGAAAAATACTCTCAAATCCGATAAGAATTCGAAATATTTGATATTCTTTGTCTGCATACAGTGCATCCCGGATTTCCAACGCTACCTTGTGGACAGTCTCATCGAGTCTACCCATTTGATAGATTAACCAGTATGCATCATGCTCAATCTTTTGCATGACCTGTATTTCGCTAGATAACGCGACGCCCTTCATGAACTCAATTACAATAATGCTATTTTCGATAATCATTGCTAACACATCATGCCCATACTCATCCGTATGAGGTATATGTGTTGCCGTTTCCATTGCGTTTAGAACGGCTTTTTTCTGTCCCAGATTTTTTGCCAAAGCGTAGAGATTCTGAAGCTCATAAAGTGCTTTTTTGCGAATTTGCTTCACGCCATCTATCGCAGGCAGAGCGCCAGTGCGCCATATAACGGTTTTATAGGTAGAGCTTGTACCAGAGATGATTGGAGAGAGTATCTGTTTGCAAACAACGATAATAGCGGAGAAATATTTTTGCTTTTTCGTTTCATTAAATGAGGCAATCTTTTCCAGGACCTTTTCTTGAGGTGCCGATCCAAGGCCATGCCAATTTTTTCCATCACCATAGAAAATATTCAGATCATATCCAGCAAGCTTCTCTATTCCATTCTTTGCTTCTTTTATGACGCTTTCTTCTGTATGGCAGGAATATTCAAATAAAATATCCAGTATTTCAAAAATTTGATGATATCTGATATTCTCCAACACTTTAATAGCGTTTACCATCAACGAAAAATTATTTTTATATTTGTTTAGTCGTTCAGCAGGATAACCTGGTATTTTTTCATAAGTCAATACCAAGCCTTTCAATCTTTCTAAAAGGACCTTAATGGCCCCAACTGCTTTTTCATGCACCCGATAAGCTATTGTATCCAATAACTCTATTTGATCGGCAATTTTTTCATACTGAATTTCGCTCTGAAGTGATGCAGTGATTTTGGCGAATTCTTTTTGAATAGCTTTCTGGGCAATCGGATCACTTCCTGCTTTCTGGGCAAGATGGGTAAGAATGCTCTTTTTTTGTTTAATATCCATCACTACCCCTGCTCCAACATATCTATTATTTCTTGTATGAGACGATCTGCAGCTGCTCTACAGATCTCTTTATTCCCTATGATGTAATGACTTCCCGTATCTTTGATGTAAGGCTTTGATTCATCGGATAAGATAACTGCACACGCCTTGATGAGTTTACGGTCAAAACCTTTGGATGCCACTGCTTCAATAAGTGTGTCATGCGTGGGAGTATCGAGGGGGACTACGAAGCCGAGCAGGCGGAGGTATATTTCCCTTGAGGGGGTATTAATAGCTTTCGATAATAAGGCATCGAGAGGTGAAAATTCCTCTGTTTGAATAGCTTTATTTTCTGTATCTGCGAGAATTTCCGTACTTACTGCTTCAGTTTCTGGAGCTACACCCGCTTCCTCTTTCTCTAACCTTTCCACTAGTTCTAATACTGTAATCGTTTCAAAATTTAGTTGATTAAGTGCGTCGGACAGAGCATTATCTTCTCCAATGCAGAATTTGTTATCTGCATTTTTATGCAATTCTTCTGCTAATGAGTCCCGCGCACTTTCAAGTATCCATGCATCTGGAATATCTTTTCTGTTTTTCACTTCCTTAAATGGCGGCTGCCCTTTAAAATAAGCATCCCATGTAGAACAAATATGTTTTTCTTTTGGTTTATATACTTGAACATTATTTTCATTTACAAACTGTTTTATTCCTTCCTTTGATTGCTTGATTATCAACTCATCATCTGGAAACTTTATATCTATGTGATGATTTATAATATTATTCGCGATAAAATTTGTTCTTTGAAGATCATCTAGCCTGTGTCGCATATCTTGCAATGCCTTACTTAAATGAGACACCTTTTGCGTGCGCCATTCCTCTATACAGATGTATGAAGTGCAAAGACGAATTTTATCGTCTCTCGAAAATTCTAATAGTTTGCGATAGGCAGAATCACTTAGCTTGTAATTCTTAAAAAACCTTGTATCTAAAAAGACCAATGTATTACGAATTAATGGCATATTTATTCGATCCTGTCGAACTTGGGTCGGACAACGCTATCTAATTGATATTTAACCAGTAACATTCAAAAAACAGATGTTGTTAATCTTTAAAAGACAATTTTCAGACATAAATTCGATTTGCCCTTAGAGTTTTATCATTGCAGCCTTAAACAGCTATTTATTGGCTTAAGCCAAAAAATAAAGGCAATTTTAGATAATATTGATGTCATATTAAACACTTGCCTATGTTCGATCTCTGCCCGGGCTGCCCGTGCGCGTTTATAAGAAATTGCGTTTGATTCTGGATTATCAAACAATGTTTGCAGTGTAATGCCAACGAACTACTCTGTGTCGAGGGAACCGAATACGAAGCAGAAGAATGTTATGTCAAAGCCTTGTTTTTCCAGCTGTTTGTTGTTTGGCTATAAGTTCTGCTCTGCGATATAAAGCTAGCAACATTTTTAACTGAATTAGTTTATTTCCCTTCGTAATTCTTGAAAGAGATTGTACTTGCTCAGGATTGAGCCGGAAGTCTTCAGAAAGCTTTTTCACTGACTGATTAATAAAATCTATATCATCTCTCTTTAATTTGCTTTCCATTTCTTTTATTTTTAGCCTAGCTAACTTTCGTTTAATATAAGAGGCTTTAATCGAGTCATATGTCCTGTTGATAGCATATGCTGAAGCGCAAATTGCCCCTACAAGTATGGATATATCCTGAGCAATTGATATAACACCAGATAATTCGATTACCCCAGGTGAAGAATACTGAATTTTAATAATTCTAAGCCTATGGCCTCTTCTGATCAAACCATATGTTTTCTGAAAGAAGTTAACCACACTATAGCCACCTTCCCAAGGGTATGAGGTGAAAGTTGTCTGGGATTTAATATCATTTTGGACAAATGCTAGTGTGTAATAAAAGCTGTAAAGATCCACATATTCCTTGGTAAATGTTGCAAAATCATTTAATTCCCATCGATTATCAAGACTTATTGTGATATTTCCTATTTCCATTTAATAATTCCCTGTGTGATTTGGACTTACATCTTGAATAATGAATATCTATGTATCTCACCGCACGACTATTCCTGGCCCACGCTATTAAAATGATTCCAATAAATCCCGGAGACACCTTAGGTATCTCTTAGGTACTGTAATCATTTACCTTTTTTAAAAAAAAACAAATGCTCTTATATTTGACTGTAATTAAGTGCTAATTAGACCTAATTACAGGAAGACAACCAATCCATGATTGAAAAGATATGAAACTGAAAGAATTTTT
>JAFGEF010000123.1 GCA_016931715.1 Sedimentisphaerales bacterium | reverse complement strand
TTTGTCATTCCGAGGTACTCGAGGAATCTGATAAAATCTTAAAATTAATTGTTCGACACTGATATACACAGATGGACACTGATTTTTTGAAACTTAGACACTGATTAACACAGGATTTACACGGATATTTTGCTTAAGATATTTCAGAGGTGCTTTAGTTAAAAACTTAGAGAGCAGCTTAATTGCTCTAAGTGTGCATAATGTGAATCTGATTGTAAATCAGGATTTAGAATGCAGTTCACACTGAGCACACAAAACACCTTTGAAAACTTCTCCCTTGGGGATGCCTTAGGCAGTGTCCCTTCGTGTTCTCGGTGGTTAAGAAACTCACCACGAAGTGCGCGAAGAGCCTCGAAGATTTTAAACACGAATATTTCATAGGTGTTTTAGTTAAAAACTTTGAGAGCATCTTAATGCTCTGGTGTGCATAATGTGAAACTGATTGTAAATCAGGATTTAGCATGCAGTTCACATTGAGCACGCAAAACTCCTCTGAAATATTTAAATCTAATCTGTGTAATCTGTGAAATCTGTGTCTAAACAAGCAGTGTTAATCTGTGTCTGATATTTTTAGACAGGATAACAAGATAAATATGATAAAAAGAATCTCTGTAAATCCTGAGAATCCTGTCAATAAATACTTTTTTGGGCTTTGCGGGCTTAGCGTCTTTGCGTGATATTAGTTTTACGTAACTTCTTATAATATAAGGTCTTATACTCAATTTCATATCAGTAGAACTTGTTAAAATCAGTGTAAATCGGTGTAAATCCCCATGAACCGCACATGGTTCATGGTCCGTGTCTAAAAATTATTTGCTAAATCAGAAGATTTCTATTGACAGGCGGCGGCAGGCAGGGGTATTATTGGACATATATTATTATTGTGTATTAGTATATTAATAGATGAATGAGCTGGTAATATGAAAAAAGGCAGGAGAGTTCTTATATTTCTGGTTGGCATAGCGGTTTGCACCGTTTCTGCCTCTGCCGGTATTAAAACTGAGCCTTCGCAGGCTGAGGCTTGTTGCTGCTCGAATCCTGCTCAAAATCATACTGATTCACCTGACATTTCCGACGACCTTTTCAAAGCCGAATTTGATATATGGCAGGGCCAGTCTCTGCCTGTGGCTGCGGCGGATAATACTCCTGCCTGCGAGCCTCTGACGGATGGTACGAACAGTCTTAGTTTGTGCCTGTCTGCTCTTATAGGTTTCGGCCTGTTCCATTCTGCCGGTTATATTAAAAAGATGCATTTCGGCTTTATTCCTGACTGGTATCACGATGGCGGGCCGGGTCAGGTCGGTCACAGTCATGCCATAACGCCTAATTGTATTATTGATGTTCCGGTGTATTGTTTTATTCAGCCGGACTCTTCTGATATAAAAGCCTGGCTACCTCAAGCATTTCGTATTAAACAAATTGTATCCCTATGGCGCAATTCACAATTCACCCCTGAAGCAATCGCTTCCCGCGGACCTCCTTGCCTTTCCTAAAACTAAAGAGTTTAAGTTTTTTTACGGTTTTAGATAGAAAGAAGGAGAACAATGAAACGTTTTATATTAATAAGTTTGATAATCGGCCTTTGTGCCGGACAATCATTCGCAGCTATGGATCCTTTCATAAATGGAAGTTTTGAGATAGGTGATGATCCTGGTAAATCATTTTCGACTCTCTTGGCGGGATCAACTGCTATCGATGGCTGGACAGTTGGTAATAATGGTATTGATTACATTAGCGGGTACTGGAAAGCGGCAGACGGTTCACGCAGTTTAGATATGAGCGCTTTAAATGCCGGATCAATATCACAGACCTTCGACACTGTAACAGGAAACAATTATCTGGTAACATTTCAAATGGCAGGAAATCCGGTAGGCGGTCCTCTTGTGAAAGAATTGACTGTAGGAGCCGCAGGGAAATCACAGAATTTTATTTTTGATACCACTGGTAAGTCACAAACTAACATGGGCTGGGAAACAATGAACTTCTCTTTTGTAGCAAATAGCTCTTCAACGACATTAAGCTTTACATCATTGATCAATACAGCTTGTGGACCAGCATTGGATGGTGTAACTGTAAGTCTCGTTCCTGTTCCTGCTACAATTCTGCTTGGCTTTATTGGCCTTGGTGTTGGCGGCTGGAAATTACGAAAATCAATGAAATAGACTTATAAGTCTGATGGAATCTAAAAACAGGCATATAGCCTATTTAAAGTGAAAATGAACATCATCAATATGTTGTAAGGAAATACGATGAAAAAGTTAATACTATTTGGTTTAATACTCGGCCTGTGTGCCGGACAATCATTTGCAAGCTTTTATTTCTCTGATAATTTTGACTCGGAAAATAGTGGAAATGCTATGCTTGATTATGATGATTTCACAAACTGGGGTGTTTCTGAAGGATCCGTGGATTTAATAGGCAATGGTCCTCCTTCCACTACTTTCCCCTTCGACTTCATACCCGGCCATGGTCTTTATGTAGATATGGATGGGACTATAAATCCAAAGAATGCAGGAACTATCACACATACCTTTAATCTTGTAGAAAATGGTACATATCAGCTTAGTTTCTACCTTGCGGGTAATCACAGAAATAATGATTATGAACAAGTGGATGTCAAGGTTGGTGGGCCTTTGGGTGATTTATTGATCAATAAAAGCTACAGCAGCACCGGCAACGGTTTAGGACAAAACGTCGGATTTACATTGTTTACTGAGACATTTAATCTTGCAGGTGAAGGCAGCTATTTCCTTAGTTTTTCGGGATTCGGCGGTGATAACATAGGCTTGCTTCTGGATGATGTGACATTGGTTCTTGTACCTCTTCCTGCAACAATCCTTCTTGGTTTGCTTGGTCTGGGTGTCGGCGGTTTGAAACTGAGGAAGTCATTGAAATAGGAACTTGTAATTAAAAATGAAAAGTTCATTATTTATGAATTAAAAGATGGAGGAGAATTGATATGAAAAGGATATTTGTTATTGTCTTGCTTTCTTTGCTGTTTGCCGGGCAGGCATCGGCTGATATGATTATTAAGATAGGAGATAGTATTGGTACAGTCAATGCTGGTGAATTTGCAGTAACTCTCCTGAATGGGTACTTATGGGGCGGTAATCCGTTATATTCTGATCCGATAGGGGATTATGTAAAGGGTGATACCTTCGCTTCCTTTTGCGTAGAGACGGACGAGTATGTCTATCTGCTATCCAGACCTTACTATGTAGAGTTGAATACTTATGCTGTCAGGGGAGGCTCTAACACAAATGATAATGATCCTCTTGATCCCAGAAGTGCATGGATATACACACAATGGATGACACAAACTCAGATTGATGTAGATAATATATATGGTACATTTACTATTTCACACGATGATGCCGGTGCGAATATGGTGCAGCGTGCCTTGTGGGATATTGAAGATGAGGGTGATTATACTTCTTTTACTGGAGTCAGTGCTCTTATTAAAGAGGCAGAAGAAGCCGGATGGACAACTATTGGTAATGTAAGAGTTATGAATCTCTGGCAATATGCCTATGATGGAACCAAAACTGAAGTATATTCTCAGGATCTGCTTGTTTTAGTTCCGCTTCCTGCTACAATTCTGCTTGGCTTTATTGGTTTGGGTATTGGCGGTTTGAAACTGCGGAAGTCAGTGAAATAAAAGGAGGCTAAAGATGAAATATTATTTATCAATTATTGTTTTAATGTGTCTTTTTTCAGGTCAGGCTTCAGCGGAATTCAATACTTCCGGCGGATCTTTGTCGATGGTTCTCGATAATGCGGATATTTCTGTAGGCAATTCAGATTTGTTTGATTCTGCCGCTGCCGACATTATGCAGGCAGGTTCGGGCATGACCGATATTCTGGACAATGATAATTTTGTAACGGTTAATAACAGCGCATTTGAAACCGATGATATTCCAGCCGGATTGATTTATGTCGCTGATGATATAGAATTGTACAGCAGCAGACTTCGTTTCAGTTCACCGCCTCTCGAACCACCACCACCATTACCTTTTACCGTTGTGCCATTACCGGCAACAATCCTGCTTGGCTTTATCGGTTTGGGTGTCGGCGGCTTGAAGCTTAGAAAGTCAATGAAATAAGGTTTTATTAACAAAACAGCAGGTTAAATGAAGGTAAAAGATTATGACTGGGAAGATACATTATTTTTCCAGTTGGTTTATTTAATTTCTATTTCTATTAAAGGAAGGAAAAAAGATTGTGAGACTTCGATTATTAATTATTGTATTTGTTCTTGTATTTGGTTTATGCGGCTCTCCATTATTCGCTGATTTTAATGGAAATCTTTGGACAGGCAGCCTCTCCTCAGAAAACGAAAGTATTATATTAGGAGGTAAATGGTCTGACTTTTCTATTTCATGGGATATAAATCCTATGGATGGTTTAGATAATATACTTTTACCTGAAAGTACTGATATTGCTTATTACCAATACACATATAATATTTCTGCGAAAAGTCCAAGTACAAGCCATTTAATTATACAAGTCTCTGATACATTTAACACCACTATTGACGAGATGGCTTATATTAATAACTCGCTGCTTTCAGGTACAGGCTTTCTGAGTTCTTGGGGTTTGAGTGAATCAAATCCGGGCTTTCCAGTAGGTGAAACTATCTGGGGAATCAAGTTTGAGGACTATGGAGAATACAATACCTTAACCTTCAACAGCTTGCGAGAGCCTGTGTGGGGCGATTTTTATGCCAAAGGTGGCTCTAATTCTTTTGCTTATAATTCAGGTTTAACCGGCGGGGACGGTTTTATTGCTACGATTGACACACATATGGTTCCGCTTCCTGCTACAATTCTGCTTGGCCTGCTCGGTTTAGGCGTAGGCGGCTGGAAACTGCGAAAATCAATGAAATAATACTTTGTAACTGGAAAAAGGTTACAATACAGCTCAAGAAGGGCATCTTGCCCGATAATTAAGATTACCTGGCAGACCAGGCAATGCAGAGGAGATGTTGCCCGGTCTGTAATATCCCGCATTTATTATAAAGAAACTCACCACGAAGATATATAGCCGCGAAAAGGCACAAAAGACAAAAAAAAGTATAAAGCAAATATTATGTGATTCTTGTGCATTTTTGCGGCATAACAAAAAAAAGTTCACCACGAAGTGCGCGAAGCAGCACGAAGATTTGTTTGAACATTCAGTATTTTAACATTTGATATTGTTTAGGGCTTAGAGATTAGTATTTAGATATTCAACATCATATAATTCTTCGTGTCCTTCGTGGTTAATACTCCGTGTAAATCTCGTGTGAATCCGTGTCGGAAAAAACAGTGTAAATCTGTGTCAAATAATAGTGTCCCTTCGTATCCCGGTGGTAAAGAGATAAGAATCATTGTTAATCCTTCAATTCTTTAAGCCATAATATATATTCTTTTATTCGTACAGTTTTTAGGAGATTTATCATGTTAAACGGAACACGCCCTGCGAAGGTCAATGTCAGGTTTGTCGTACTTTTGACTGTAGCCGTCGTGGCGATAGGATTTTCTTTTTTTGCAGCTCGAGAAGCGCACCGGGCAGTCACATCGAAGAGAAACTTCGATGCCGGCCTGGCAGCCTATGAGCAGAAGGACTGGTTAAATGCCGCTCAGGGCTTTCAGAAGTATCTCAGGTATAATCCGGATGATATGGACATCCTGAGAAAATATGCAGAAGCAAGAATATCCATCCGTCCGCTCGAAGCTCCGTCAGTCGGCGCTGCCATCGCTGCTTATCGGCGCATAATACAGCTTGATCCCATTGATACGGCCGCGTATAAAAAGCTTGCAGAACTTTATATCGGCATAGAAAATTACGAAGAACTTGCCCATATCGCCCGAACATCGCTGAAACAGTCTCCCGCAGATCCGAATACGCAATTGTGGTTAGCCCAGGCTTCGATAGCTTTGCGGAAAAATGCTGAAGCCAGGCAGGTGCTGGAAAGTTTAATTAAGCAGTTGGATGAATTGCCTGTCAAGCCGGAGCAGTACGTGCAGGCCTGTTCGTTAATGAGCCAGATATTAAGTGATCCGGCATCCGGCGGAACGGCGAGCGATTCTCTGCAATGGCTGAATCGTGCGGCAGATGCCTGCCCGCTTTCAGTTGAGGCTCTCGCCACCCGTGCCCAGTTCTATCGCCTGAGAACCGATATTCCAAATTTGAGTGAGGAAGAAAGACTGAATCTTGCCCGAAAAGATCTAAATGCGGCAGATGCCCTTGGCGTTAAAAATCCTCGTTTATGCCTGTTCCTGGGTTCCGAGTGGCTCGAACTTGGCGAGCTTGACAGAGTAGATGCCCGGCTTAAAGCCGCTGATGAGATTCCGCAGGAAGTGATTCTTGAATACTTTTTCGACCTGCATGAATGGACTATCGGAAAGTTTATACTAACTTCACAGCTTGCGATAAGAAGGAAAGATACAGCACAGTGTATTGAAATATCGGATAAAATATTGACGCAGCTTGAGGAAAGGAATTACAGGGTGCGAGTCCTGCCGTCTGTCGTCATGCTTAACCTTGTTGCAGGCAAGGTAACTCAGGCAAAGCAGTATCTTGACGAGTATCTTACAGCCAGGAGCGCACAGGAAGAATCCGACAGGTCGAGGCTTGGTCTTATCTATCTTCAGGCTCTGGTCGCCAGGGCAGATGAAAAGCCTTATGTTGTCATTAATACTCTGCAGCCTGCCGTACTGATGGATACATCCCGTCCTGAATTGTGGCAATTGATGGCTGAAGCGTATATCCAGACCGACCAGACCAGGCGTGCCATCAGTTCACTGATAAAATATCTCAGTATTCGCCCGTCTGACAAGGCAGTGACACAGCAGCTTGCGCAGGAATATTTAAAACTTCGTGACTGGACGAGGGCTCTTGAAACAGCCAGGCTTGCGGAGTCTATGGATACGACCGATATTTTAATCAGGCTTCTTCGCATCGAGGTGAGCATTTATCGTGCCGCCGAACGGAGCGTAAAAGCAGATTTGTCAGGATTAGAACCATTGGCAGAAGAACTGAAGCAGCTTCGAAAAGACCATCCGGACCGTGTGGATATTCGTATTCTTCAGGCTATAGTTGCTGATAACCTTCAGAAACCGGATGAGGCCGAGGCAGAGCTTAAGCTGGCTATCGCAGAGTGCAAAGACACTCTCGAAGCTGAAATGCAGCTTGTAAGGCATTATTATCGAAGCAATCGCATAACTGAAGCGGTGGATACATGCAGGAAAGCCTGCGAACGCAACCCGAATGCGGCGGAGCCGTGGCTTTCACTGTCCAATCTTTATGTAACGATGACCGACTATAAATCTGCCAAAAATACTTTGGAGCATGGAATTAAATCTGTTTCAGGCAAGATAGTTCTGCGGTCCTTAGAGATACAGAAGGCTCTGTTAGAGTTGATGTACCTGGACAGGCAGACTGGAATCGAGCTGTTAAGCGGGATTGCTCAGCAGAATCCGCAGGAAATCCGTGCCCGAATTCTTCTGTTGAACATTCGTGAAGTTCAGCGTGACAAATCAACTGCTGACAGGCTGATCAAGGAGTTACAGGGTGCAGAAGGTGAAAACGGTCTTTACTGGCGGCTGTATCAGGCAGCCTTATGGCTGTCGGCTGATGACTGGCGGTCCAGGCAGTCTGATATTGTCAATGCGGCAAAGCAATGTATCAACTCGGATCCCGAATGGTCCGATCCTGTGATTCTGCTGGCAGGTATGTACCAGAAGATGGGAGACCTGGTCAATATGGAACTGACATGCCGGCAGGCTCTCAGCAGAAATCCATCTGCTACGGATGTGGCAGACGTTCTCATCAGCCTGCTTGAAAATCAGGGACGTTTTTCAGATGCAGAGAAAATTCTCGCTCAGGTTGAAACGAATTCGCAGATGACCAGTGCATGGAATATAAGGATAGCACTCAATTCCGGTGATTTTTCGCGTGCTATCGAAGAGCTGAAGTTGCGTGTCTCGAATGATGAGAAGGATGCAAACTCTCGAATACTGCTGGCCCGTCTGTTATACTGGCAGACTCACGATGCCCAGCAGGCCTTTGCGATTCTAAAGGAGGTCGAGGCAATAGCGCCTTCTTCTATTGCTCTTTCAGCAGCCAGGGTTGCTATTTTGCGTGCGGAAGGCCGCACAGATGAAGCCATTAAGATTCTCGATACGTATGTTTCCGAAAGTCAGGCATTTTCAGCATATGCAATGCGTGCGGCTTATCTTGCCAATACAGGACAACTGGAAGCTGCTGAAAAAGATTATCTGAAGCTGATAACATTCAAAGAAAATGGTATAGAAGGTTATGAACTTTTGACTAACTTCTATGCCGCTAATAAAAAAGTTGATGAGGCAATAAAGACACTTGAAGATGGTCTAAAGGCATATCCTGAAGAGCTGTCACTCAAGAGAGCTTTGATAAAGGCATTATTGACGCGAAACTCGAATCAGGACCAGCAAAAGGCGATCGAAATGCTTGCTGATTTAAAGGAAAAGCTGCCCAGTGATCCGGAACTGATTAAGATTGAAGCTATGTATATTCTTCAGAATCCGACACCTGCGAATATTCGGACAGCAAGCCAAAAACTGGAGCAGGTTGTCAAGCTCGAACCAACAGCGGTTGATGCGCACCTGGCGCTTATTGGTATTGCAATGCAGCAGGAGCGGTATCAGGATGCCCGTGATTCCGCCATCCTGGCACTCGGAGCCAATCCGAATAACACAGCATTTCTGTCAGCCAGGGCCAGGGCTGAACTTGAGCTTAAAAATGATGTGCAGATTGCTCTCGAACTGGTTTGGCAGATTCTGCAGCGTGAACCCGGCAATACCGAAGCGATGACTATTGCAATCAATGGTAATAATCCCGGCTTTCTTGAAAAAGTTCAGGCTTTGATGGAATCAGCATCGCTCGCCAATCCGATGGACCTGGACATACTGATTTCAATTTCTCGTATTTATGTTTCACGGGGGCAGCCTGAAAAAGCAATTTCAAAACTGTTGTCCTTTTGCCAGACAGATACAGGAAAGAGTAATATTTCTGCTCTGATAACGCTTGCTGACTTGTACCGCATGACCGGAGATATGGAACTGGCGAAAAAGTTTATTGAGCAGGCTGCTCAGATAGATCCGAAAAGTCTTACGGTAATTCACTCCCGTTTCCTGCTGCTGATGGCCGGCAGGAAGTATGATGAGCTTTCACAGATAAGCAGCATGTATCTATCGGCAGAAAAACCAAATTCTGCAACTCTGGCAGCGGCTGCATCTGCCTTAATGGCTTTGGATTCTGCGGAACTGAGGAAAGAGGCGGTGAAGCTTTTTGAGCATGCTGTGAAACTATCACCTGCATCAAAGGTTGCACAGATCGGGCTTGCTTCCATACTTTATCAGGAAGGAGATGCCGCTCGTGCAGTTACGATTTATCAGGAATTACTAAAGCAGTACCCGGCCGATATTCAGGTTGTTAACAATCTCGCCTGGATTCTGCAGGAACATGACAAAAGCTATGATGAAGCCCTGAAACTGGCCGATAAAGGTCTTGCTATTGAACCGAATGATATATATCTGCTTGATACGCGGGGAACGATTCTGGCGAATATGGAAAATCACCTCGAAGATGCAAGGAAAGACTATGAAAAGCTTGTGGACCTGACTCCTTCCGATAGTCAGCTTAAAGCCAATGCTTTGCTGAGACTTGGCCGTATTTGCATTAAACTGAAAGATGTGGCTATGGCCAGACAGTATCTGAAAGTTGCCCTGGATATCGACCAGAAAATCAACGTCTTTACCGCTGATGAACGCTCGGAGATCGCGAAAATTCTTCAAACAAGCGAAAATAGGGCAAGCATGTAAATAATAAGATTTTTGTATAAATTCAGCAATTACTAGTATTGTGCGGTGTTTCAGTACTTTTGCGAAGTTCTTCTGAGTTCACCATATCCTTCACATACTAGTTGGAGGGGAGCCATTTTTTGGCTCCCTTTTTTTGCAATTCAAAAAATTGTCTGAATCAAATTAATACGTATATGATAATGTAAAATCAAATAATTTTCAAGATTCACGAGTATTATTCCCTGGGCATCCCAATTTATATTAACATTTTTCTTGACAATTATTAATAAAATGATAGAATAGATAAAGGAGTATAGAAGAGAATGAAGGAGTCTGTGTTTCCTAGTTTCCTATTTTAAGATTGTTGTTACCTATTTTTTAATTAATATAAGAGTTTTGCAAAAGTTCAATTAACAGATATAGAAAGAAAGGTGAAATTTGCAGGATAATTTCTATGGCAAAACAAAATACAATCTGTTTATTTGCAGTGATACTTCTGGCCTGTTCCGGAGTTGTACAAGCGATACCTTCCGAAGTTTTCTATGAGCCCGGAGGACAGGATCCTCTTAATGTACCGACACTGGTTCATGAGCTTGGAACTAACAGTGCAGGCGCTCTGCCATTGTTTCCGGAGGATGAATTGATAAGTTCCGGTGAAACATTTACGGAGTTAACAGCATGTTCCATTGGTCCGGAGTTTGATGATCCGCAGATTCCAAATGCATTGGTAACGATTACAAACCTGACTGGTAAAGCCTGGACTTCTCTATGGTATGTGGCGGATTTGGAAACAGGACTAACCAACTATGATGGCTGGGTAAATAATGGACTGGCTTTTCAGATTGACAGCGTTGGGAACAATCAACCTTTGATTTCAGAGAGCATGACTGCCGATAACATATTCGAGCTTAACGAAAGCTGGTCATTTATTATTCAGGACTACCAAAGCAGTTTGGGGCTGGCGCCTTCTTTATTAGGCAGTGTGGGCGTTGGAGTCTTTAGCGAATATATAGGTGATGGGGCAGGCATTATGATGATAATGCCTATGTCTTCCGGCAGTATTATAGCCATTCCTGCCCCGGATGCGATTCTGCTGGGTACTATAGGCGCCGGCATTATCGGCTGGCTGAAAAGACGAAGAACTCTTTAAGAACAAATTCGGAAAATTAAATAAAGAATCAGGTTTATATGGGCTGCTGGCAGTGCGCTTGCAGCCCTTTATTATTGGGTAGTATTATTTCAAGTGAGATGCTGCATAAAGAAAGCTGCTGATATATTTATATTGAACCAATTGATGTTATGTTTTGGAAGGGTATAATAAATGTGATGAAACAAAAAGTGTATTTATAAAGGAATGGCTTATGAAGCGGATGATATATATTGTGACTGTTATTGCTTGCTGCTACAGCATCGCCGTGGCGCAGGATGAAGGCAGCGGAGGAGCAGAACTCGACAAGTTTAAGCCCGGAGAAGTTTGGCTCGATACCAGCGGCAGGGCGATTCAGGCGCATGGCGGCGGGATAATCCTGCGGGATGATGTCTATTACTGGTACGGCGAGGACAGAACTTCCCGACAAAAGACAACTGTCAGTTGTTACAGCTCGAAAGACTTGTATAACTGGAAGTTCGAAGGAACGGTTTTCAAACAGGAAGATTTAGCTTCTGATATAAGGACGAACACATTTATCGAAAGGCCAAAAGTTATTTATAACGCTAAAACGGGAAAATATGTCTTATGGATGCATCTTGAACAGGGGGGGTATCATTTTGCCAGGGCGGGAGTTGCGATAAGCGATAAGCCGATGGGACCGTTTGAGTTTGTAAGCCATACGCGGCCGGTTAAATATGAGTTCGACTTTCCCAATCCCGATCCTGACCGGCAAAAAGAGCTTGGAGGAACGTTTCGGGATATGAATTTGTTTGTGGATGATGACGGGAAAGCTTATGCGATTTACGCATCTGAACATAACGCGACTCTGTATATAGTACGATTGAATGAAGAATATACAGCACCTGAGCAGCCTCTGGCAGAAAATAAAACATGGGCGAGAGCATTTGTCGGTAAATACCGTGAGGCTCCTGCGCCATTTAAATATAAGGATAAATACTATCTTATATCATCCGGCTGTACAGGCTGGACACCAAATGCGGCTGATTTCGCAGTCGCTGAAAATATTTTTGGACCATGGCAATCAAAAGGTAATCCGTGCGCGGGTGATGATTCGGAACAGACATTTCGTTCACAGAGTACCTGTGTTTTGTCAGTACCGGGTAAGCCGGATAGTTTTATTTATATGGGAGACAGGTGGAATCCCAGGCAGTTGCCGGATTCGAGGTATATATGGCTGCCTTTTAAATTTGACGATAATGGCGGGATCGAGATTAAATGGCTTGACGAGTGGGATTTGAATTATTTCAGTAAATAAGATAAAAGTTTAAAGCCGATATTCTCTATAGTCTGGCCGCCAGTTTTTCTATTTTGATAGTGAAAGGCAGGAAAAATGAAAACTAATATTTTGAGAGCTGTAATTATAACTTCATTGTTATTGCCAGTATCCATTATAAACGCACAAACAGATTCAAACGATATAGCCATATCAAATACCCTGACCGGGAAGGAAAAAGATGCAGGCTGGAAGCTGCTTTTTAACGGCAATGACTTGTCAGGATGGCATACTTTCAAGCGTCAGGATGTGCGACCCGGCTGGCAGGTGAAAGACGGTATGCTCGTCTGTGCCAATCCACGTAACGCGGGTGATTTGTGCACAAATGATAAGTATGACTGGTTCGAGCTTAAGCTCGAATATAACATTACAGAAGCAGGAAACAGCGGCATTATATATCATGTTACTGATGAAGGCAGTTCGACCTGGGCGACTGGTCCTGAATTCCAGCTTGAGGATAATAAGGATGCAGCGGACCCGATACGGTGCGGCTGGCTTTATGAGCTGTATCAACCGCCTGTGGATCCAAATACAGGTAAAATACTCGATGCTGCGAAACCTGCCGGCCAGTGGAACCATATCACTTTGCTGATTACTCCTGAAAAATGCGAGCATATAATCAATGGCGTGAAATATTTCGAGTATGTGCTGGGCAGTGAAGATTTTAAAGCCAGAGTCGCCGGGAGCAAGTTTGGCAAGATGCCTCTGTTTGCCAAGTCTGACAGCGGCTATATCGTTCTTCAGGGTGATCACGGTCAGATTTCTTTCCGGAACATAAAAGTCCGGGCGATTCAAGTGAAAAAGCAGTAGATGAATTGCTTGTACATCGAAGTTCAGAATGAAAAATTCTTAGTACATAGTCTGCCAATTTTCTCAAATGCAAAAAAAATATTTTTTTTTCATAAAATATATTGACTAATTGTGCGTAAGTGAATATATGATTAGTGTATTCAATAAAAAGCATTGAACTGATTATAATTAAAACAGTAATTATTTAAGTATGTTTTGTTTTCGGGCGAGTTGTCTAAAAACAAAGAAACATTAAAGGTTGATTTTAAGGAATTTATATTATGCAGCAGCAATTTATTCCCTCTCTTATGGGAATTGAAGAAGAACAGTCATCTGACCCCCCCCCCAGTACATTGAGGGTGGAAGAGCCGCCCTCTGCGCCTGTACAAGAACAAGTCACAAAATCGAAAGCATTACTCCAGTGGAATGACTGGCGATGGCAGATTCGTAATAGAATCCGTACGCTTCAGGACCTTTCCAGCTATGTACCCGGATTGTCTAATAGTGAGAATCTTCATGCCGTAATTGCAAAATATCCTATGGCAATTACGCCTTATTATGCCTCACTGATTAGACGGATCGATTTTTCGGACCCGGTATTTCGAATGAGCGTGCCTAATCCTCAGGAAATGTGCGATCCGCCGTGCCTGAGCGAAGACCCGCTCGAAGAGCATGAAGATATGCCGGTGCCTGGTTTGATTCACCGTTATCGTGACAGGGCATTAGTGATTGCTACGACAACCTGTTCTATGTACTGCAGGCACTGTACGCGCAAACGCATTGCCGGAACACGAGAAAGCTCGATTTCACCCCGACGCCTCGCTCAGGTAGTGGAATATCTTAGAGCTACTCCGGAGATTAGCGATGTAATTATCTCCGGCGGTGATCCTCTTACCATGTCTGATGCTATGATTGAGTCGGTGCTTTCGGCTATCCGTTCGGTGCCGAGCGTTCAGATTATCAGAATCGGTACGCGCGTACCGGTTGTACTGCCTATGCGTATCACTGATGAACTCGTGCAAATGCTGCGTAAATATCATCCTTTGTGGATAAATACTCATTTTAACCATCCTAACGAGTTGACTCCGGAATCAGCGGCGGCCTGCACAAAACTGGCTGACGCAGGAATTCCTTTGGGCAACCAGTCGGTGCTCCTTCGCGGCGTCAACGACCAGCCGCAGATTATCGAGCAGCTATGCCGAGGACTGGTCAGGATAAGAGTACGTCCATACTATCTGTATCAATGCGACCTGGTTCGCGGTGTTGAGCATTTCCGCACTTCAGTTCGTGCAGGCATCGAGATTATGGAATACCTGCGCGGACGCGTCAGCGGTCTTGCAATCCCGACTTTTGTAGTCGATGCTCCTCATGGCGGCGGCAAAATACCGGTTCTGCCGAACTATGTTGTCTCAATGAGCCCGACACACACTGTCCTTCGGAATTATGAAGGTCTGCTGGTTAATTATCCTGAGCCGGGGGTCGAAACCGCGGCGGATGAATTTACCGAACAGATTGGCACTCCGGGTGTCTGGGAATTATCCAGCGGAAGAGCTTCCGTTATTCTGCCGGCTAAAACTCAGCGAGGTCAGAGACGGGAAAAATTGCGCCCTAAAAGGAATGTCGGTTCAACTGCTTTCCTTTTTGATGCATAAAATCTAATAAAAGAGTTTTGCAAAAATGGGAAAAGGCATATATTATTTAAGAAAATCGATAAAAGATTTTCTTAAAATAATAAGTTGTTATTTGCAAAACTCTTTTATATATCTTTTTTCGCCCTTCACGGGACATAGAGGGTGTTTTATTGCATTATTTTATAATGGATTGGAAAGAAAAAATTAGAAAAGACATTTTTTCTTTCCCAAATATGTCTTTTCACATTTTTGCAAATGTTCATTAGTTGGTTTTATGAAAAAAAGAATTGGTCTGGTTTACGACTTAAGAAACGATTATTTAGCTTTAGGTTACTCTGAATCTGATGTAGCGGAGTTCGATTCCGAAGGTACGATCAGTGCTCTGCAGGAAACTATCGAATCACTTGGATACGAAACAGAGCGAATAGGTAACGGCTGGGCGCTGTGCAAGGCGCTCGTTGCAGGTCGGCGATGGGACATGGTCTTTACCATCGCCGAAGGATTATTCGGACGAAGCCGCGAATCTCAGGTTCCGGCTTTGCTGGAACTTTATCAGGTGCCATATACTTTTTCTGACCCGTTAGTCTGTGCCGCTACTCTCGATAAAGCTATAGCTAAAAAGCTTGTCGCTTCTGAAGGTTTGCCCACCCCCGGTTTTGCTGTTGTAAGATCACCTGACGATATCGCAAATGTCGGTTTGAGCTATCCTCTGTTTGCCAAGCCGCTTGCGGAAGGTACAGGCAAGGGAATCGACCAGAAGTCGAAAATAGAAACGCCTCGCCAGCTTGATTCGATTTGCAGGAGCCTGCTGAAAAAATATAAACAGCCTGTGATTGTCGAAGAATACCTGTCCGGACGAGAATTTACCGTTGGTATTGTTGGTTCTGGTCAAAAGGCAAGAGTAATTGGTACGATGGAGATTGAAATCGCTGTAGATGGCGAACCTGCTATTTATTCCTATCTCAACAAGGAAGAATGTGAAACAAGGATTCGCTATTCAGCCTTGCGGGAGCCGGTGAAAAAACAGGAAGTTGAAACGCTGGCTCTTCGATGCTACCAGGTGCTCGAATGCCGGGACGGCGGCCGAGTGGACATTCGCTGTAATGGGCAGGGAAAACCTTCCTTCCTTGAAGTGAATCCTCTGGCTGGTCTGCATCCAAGTCATTCCGATTTGCCTATGATTGCTACTCAGGAGGGTATGCCTTACAAAGATTTAATTAACGCCATTCTTCAAAGTGCGTTTGAACGTGCCGCACAGGAAAAGAAAACTTATGGAAAAAGTTTTAGTACTGTATAACCATTTTGAAGAAGACGATGACTCCTTTCAGGAAAGCCGGTCCGGCGTGATGGATCAGGTTAACGCTGTGAATGACTCTCTGAAAAAACTCGGCATCAAATCAGACGTCATGCCTGTCAGGAATCTGCGTCACCTTGCCGAAATTCTGACACAGCGGCGGGAAAAGCTCATTTTTAATCTCATGGAAGAATTTGCAGGCTCAATTCGCCAGGCATGTGTTGTTCCTGCTTTATGCGAGGCATTCGGCGTTGGCTGTACAGGTAATGGAACAGAAGCTTTGTTTTTGTCTCAGGACAAGGCTTATGCAAAAGCGATTCTTGCATCTGCCGGCTTGCCCTGTCCGGCGGGAGTTTCCGTGAAACCAGGTCAATCTCTTCCTGCCGATATTCTGGAAGAGGGAACATATATTATCAAGCCTGCCTGCTGCGATGCCAGCGAGGGAATTGAAATTGATTCAGTTGTTACGATACCTTCTTCTGCCGCCGATGCACGGATTAAGTGGATTCACGAAAAATTCAACCATGCCGCTATCGTTGAACAATTTATACCTTCGCGTGAACTTAATGTCTCAGTTATCGAATCAGATAACGGAGTTAAAGTGCTTCCTTTGGCTGAAATTGATTTTTCAGCCTTCTCTAAAAAGCAGCTCAAGCTTGTGGATTATCAGGCGAAATGGGTCAAAGACTCCTTCGGATACAACAACACGCCGCGAATTATTCCTGCTCCGCTGGCTGAATCGATAGCTGAAAAGGTGTGTTCGCTGGCAATTCAGGCATGGGACTGTCTGCACTGCAGCGGCTATGCTCGCGTGGATTTCCGTCTTGATGAAAAGGATTCTCCATTTGTTCTCGAAGTTAATCCCAATCCGGATATTTCTCCTGATGCAGGTTTTGCGGCTGCGCTCAGTGCGGCGGGTATCCCTTATGAAAAATTCGTCCTGATGATGCTGAAAAATGCAATCAGACAACGTGATGAAAAACAAAAAATAAAATAAGTCTTTTTGTCATTGCGAGTCGTCTGGAAGACGGCATGGCAATCCAAAACATGTGATTTAGATTGCTTCGTCGCTGCGCTCCTTGCAATGACATAAAAATTGGAAAATAGATGAATCCAGATTTAACAATACGTATTGCTATGCCCGAAGATGAGGCTGTGGTTTTAGATATTATCGAAAGAACCGGCTTTTTCCGGCCTGTGGAAATAGACATCGCCAGAGAAGTCTTCGTTGAAGCCGCACTGAAAAAACCGGGATGCACTTACCAGTCTTATGTTGCTATTCTTTGTGTCGAGGGCGTCTCGCCCTCGGTTAAACCAATTTCTAATCGCGGGCAAGATGCCCGCGACACGGAGGGTGTCTCGCCCTCGGTTAAGCCAATTTCTGATCGCGGGCAAGATGCCCGCGACGCGACAGTTGTCGGCTGGGTCTGTTTCGGCGCGACACCATGTACTTTGGGAACTTTCGATATTTACTGGATAGCGGTCGATCCATCTTTGCAGAGGCAGGGCGTTGGAAAATTCATGCTCGATTTTGCAGAGCAGGAAATCACAAAGCAGGGCGGCCGTCTGGCCGTCGTGGAAACCTCCGGAATGAAAAGATACGAACCTACCCAAAAGTTCTACGAAAAAAACAATTATTGTCTATCCGCAAAAATCCCCAACTTCTACGCTCCCGAAGACGACAAATTTATCTATCTGAAAACAATGTAGCTGATAATTCATCACTTGTCAGTTTTTTCTACCTGCCTAACCATTTCAAGAAATTGCTCCGCTCCAATGCAATAAAATCCTTCGTTTGTTCCAATATACATCAAATCATCGAAATCACACAATGAATGAAACATTAAATCAGGTTCACTAATAAGACAATTTACCTCGTTCGAATAAATCTTGCTTATATACAAACCGTTAGCTGTGGCAAAAATCAGCCAATTATTCCACAATGTAAAATCATTAACATATGAAAGTTCAATTCCCTGATAGGTTAATAATACATTATCCATAAAATTAGATCTTGGCATAAGAAAAGTTGTTGGCTGAAATTCTTCATAATTTCTAACAACTATTTGCTGTTTGCTTTTTATATTGTTAGGTCTCGAAGGAGTCGGAATACTGCTTTTTGACCACTCTAAAACATGCCCATTGACTTCTTTAATAAATGAACTGGTATTTAAAACACCCAAGATATTTTTTGCATTTTTATTTTTTCCTATTTTCTGTCGAAGTTGGGCAAATAAATCCGTTTTTTTGTCTATTTCTTTAATTTTATATGTGTTTGGCTCCATACAATAAATATATGTATTCTCATCCTCAATACCAATTATAAAAGAGTTGTCAAAACTGAATATATATTCTATATCTCCATTTGGGAAACCGGAGTTGCCCGGTGTGAAATTGTGTATTTCATTACTTACAATATCCAGTAAATGAAAGCCATTCTTTTGTGTTGCTATTCCAATATATTTTCCTGCTCCTGCAATATCACATACTCCACTTGGTATTTGTTTCAAAATATTAGCCTTTTCGTCTGTTAACGCCAATCTGAAACATTTACCACTAGAAGAAACATAATTTATTCTTATTCCAAATATATTATTTCCCATTGTTATTAATTTTAGTACTTGTCCTGTCGCATTATCATCAAATTCAATTTTGTTAAGTTGATTTAGGCTAATCGGAGATAATCCATTCATTGCAAAGTAAAAGCTGTTAAGCCACCTTATTAACCTTGCTTTAACTGTTGAAACACCATTATTTCCGACAGGACTTTCAAAATGATCTATTATAAGTTTATAGCCTTGTTCATACTTACCTTGTTCATATAATTGGGGGAGCAGTAAGTTTAAATCATTCATTGAAAGAATGGTTGAAACAGAATTTGAATAACTTGATTGTGTTTTTAAATCTGAAAAAGTTTTTCTGAGAGTGTCAGAATCATCCTCTAAATTGTATTTATTTAACACTTTTTCATATGTATTAAAAAATCTGTTAATTTCTATATAATAATTATTAAGTTCGTTAGACTTATTCTGTTTTGAAATCTCAATAGTTATATTTAACGCAGTTTTAAAATGTTCCGCAAATTCTATCGGTGCTTTTGTTATATTAATGTTTTCATTTGGCCCTTCAAAATAAAGACGCATATAGAGAAGGTGACCAGTAAGACGGATAGATTCATAATCATCAGCAAGCAATACTTGTAAAGCGTCAAGATATTCTTGTTTTGACTGAAGATTATCTCTCGATTCATGTGCTTGTGTTAATAAAATCTCAAATAAGATACCAAAGAATTTAAAATTGCTTTCATTTCCTTCATGAATTACCTCGGCAAAAAAAACATATTTCTTTTTAATATTTGCCTCTAATTCAATAAGTCTCCTTGCTGCCCAATATATATCTTGTTGTTCCCACGCTTCTGATTTACGAGTGTCCCAAATATATTGTGCGGCATGGAAACAATCTGGTGGAGGAGAACCTTTTCCGTTATAAATGCAAATATTCCAGTAGCTGTGTCTTGTATTGTTGTTACTTTCTATAAAATATGCACGTTCTATAAAATCTATCGCAGCTTTATGTAAGACCTCTTCTTCCAATGCTGAAATGTTTCTTCTCCATCCGCGTGACAAACCATGAAGAATCGTACCTGTGCAGACAAGAGTTTGAATATCATCAGCTTTAAAAAGCATTGCGCATTCTAACATATGTAGCGGTAATTCCAGTTCCTCAAGTGTACCAAGTTGATTCCCACTATAATTATCTTCCGAAGGAGGATTAGGCATTAGACGAAAAGCCTGCTTTTTGAATTCTTCAAATTCGTTTTCTGAAAAAGAGCGTTTTTGGCCATTATCAAGATTTTTACTAATTTCATCCGTTGATTGCTTTATTAATAACAATGCCTGTTCGACAACTTTTTCAGGTTTGTCACTGTAGCAAGAGAATTCTATTTTACGACTTTTACAGAGACTGGTGGGTGAAATAATAAAAAGTTTAAAATTCAATTCAGCTGCTGGCTTGGAAAGATCCTGCTCTGGTTTAGCTTTAAATTCCCCATATAGCAGAATATCCGAAGGAGGGGCCGAAAGATTTTGGGCTATGTGTTGTGTCAAACCGCTTCGGGCTAATTCAAACTCGCTTAAAAAGTCGGAAGGTAGTAATCTCTCAGTTAAAGTAATCGTTTTATTTTTAACAAGTTCCTTACGAACCTCAACACTAATATCGTTACCTAAATGAAAATATTGTTTAGACAATCCAAAGCCATAAAACGAACCTATAGAAATTTGAGGCTTATCTGTTTCACGTTCATGCTCGCGGTATGCTTTTATTGCGTTAGTGACAATATTGACCGAAAGCGATTGCGGTTCAAGACGTTCTTTGTATTCCTTTTCGTGAATAATTGTCGTTGAGGGAAATAAAGACAGCGTTGTTTTAGCGGATTCTTTATTTACTCGCACAGTCAGCAGGCAATCCATAGGTATCATCTTGCCAAACTGTAATTGAGTATTTGGATCAGAAAGTCCGGAGCGAGTAAGTTTCATTTCATTTATGAGATTATCTATTTTCGCTCGCTCGACGAGCCTGCCGTCCCACTGTAAAGATGCTTCTGCTTCAATCAACGGCTGCAGCTTATCAGCTAAGTCCTGATTGCCTCCATCACAATAAACGAGTATCGCAAGCGAAGGTACCTCTTCTTTTTCCTGTGCAAACAAAGCTGAGCCGCAAACAAGAATTATACCTGTTAAATATTGAAATTTCCTTATAGTTTTCATAAATTCACTATCCGCCAATCTCATAATTAGAACCTTTTACAAGAGAAACTTTTCTTTAAATGTTTATACCTTCTGCGATTTTTTCAATGGTTTTTATTGCCAGTTCTCTTCCAGCGGCCTGGAGGGCGGTTTTGGCGGCTATTGCTTCGGATAAATCTACCGCTCTTTTTGTTGTTCGCTCTGTACTTATAATTTTGTGGTCTTCCTTTTTAGTTGCCTGTGCTTCGAGTCTTGCACTGCAGCTTACCAGCCCGTTTATTCTTGTCCCGAATTCGCTGAAACCTTCACCTGTAATTACTATATCCACTCCGGCAAGACTATAATCTTTAGTCCATTTTGCAAGCTCTTCCTTATTCGCTTCGATAATCTCGAATCCGACTTCCTTAAATATTTTCTTGAACTCGGTCTGAGCAGCCGGGTCTGGAGCAGCGGCGGAGAGCCTGTTTGCGTGAGTTTCACTAATCATAATCGCGACTGTCGGCAGTTTTTTACCTTCAAGCCGCTGTTTGAGCATTGTGACTTTATCGTTGAGTTTTTCCGTTTTTTGTAATAATTCAGCCGTCCATTTATTAAGACCATCTGTAATATTATTTGCAAGCTGGTCGATTATTTCCGATAGATTGCTTTCAAGGCTTCCCTTTGCGAGGGTACCTTTGACCTGGCTGGTTTCTGTGCTGACAATTTTTGTTACAATATAGAGGTCCCTGTCAACAGCGAAAGCCATGCCGAATATGAGTATTCTTGCGCCGATTAATTTGCCTGCCTTAATCGCATCCGGCGTGTCAACCATTCCGGTCAGGTTTAACTGGTGCTCCCTGAGCAAATCTTCGAGCTTCTTTCTTTCGACAAGCTGAAACTGGTCGTAAATACTCAATCGGGCGGTAAGAATATCACTCAACTGCGTTCCAAGTTCAGGATTGCCGGGCGCCTGAGACTCGAAATCGATAATTGCGATAGAAACTTTTGCTGTTTCCGGTGTTTGAGCGGGGGGTTTTTCACTGATGTTAGCCTGGCCTGCGCTGCTTGATGCCCGGACATTCAGAACGCAGAACTGCAAAAGTACGGTGATAGTAAAAATTCCTAAATATCGAGTTTTCATAATAGTTCCCTTTCAGTTTAGTAAGACGCTTTTATTTCGCTTTTATTTCATTAATTACAGATTCTGTATAATTTAGAATATTTTTCAGCAGAACGGCACTTCTCGGGTCATTGCCATCGGTTACAGGAAGCTGGCAATAGATTACAACCTGGTTTTTCTGGCGAATCGTGCATAAATAGCTGTAGAGATTTTTTTCATCTTTTATCACCTCATCAACATAAGACCTTATTATTTTGTCTGCATCATCTTTTTTGATTTTCAAATAGTGTGAGTTATTCGCAAGAGTCGTGACATCACGAAAATCCAGACCTGCCATAAATACATTGGTTTTTATAAGACCAATAGTCTTTGATAAATTATTGTCAGTAGGCACTTCAATTTTTGATTCTTTTAGAAATTGTTTCTGCCTGAGATAAATTAGGACAGGTTCGGTTTTGGCGGATGTTATACCGTCAGCCAGTATTTGCATATTGTTCGGGTCTGTATTTTCGCCGACAAAAACAATGTCAGGTTTGCCGAAGTCCCTGGCCGTCTTGAAGGTAGCGTCCACTACTTTGATATCCATCTTTCCGAAAAGCTCTAACAATTTACCTGAAGTGTCATATACCCAGATTTCTGTATTTTTTATACGCTCCTGTTTATACGGCCCGATAGACGGCCATAAGAGCAGAGGCACTTCCTGCGCTTCGAGAAAATTCTCTGCGATTAACAGTTCGCAGCGGCAGCGTCCCTCGGTTCTGTCAAAAACTTCAGGGACAGTCAGTTCGAAATTGACAGGCTTTTCCCTGTCTGCTTTGATTGTTTGTTCTCTGATAAGTGTTCCGGTCAGGAAGATGCTTACTTTGAACTGGTAATTGTTCTCGATTTTCGCTTCTTCGGTCAGTTTCATAGTCAGATTTATATTGCCCGGAGTATAAATCGAATCCTGTTTCAGGTTCATTACAAAGAACGATGCTTTACAGAAGGAAACCGGCAGTAAAAACGATGACATGAAAAAGATTATTATTTTCATTTTTGCTTTCATGGTTTTGTCCCTCATTAAATATTGGATAAAGATTGCCCTGTGGCATTTATATTTATCCAGCTTCCATTGGCTTTTACGCGGGCAAGCGTCTTGAAAGAATCGTTTGCGATAGTCACTATATTATTTGTTGGCACGCCGCTGTTAAGTTGGGTGTATATTTCCACCTCAATCATGTTATTTTTCACAATAGCAGATTTTAGGGTTAAGTTCATATTTGTGTCACCTGTAACAGGCATATCGAAGGTTACAAGCTGGTTTTCAAATGTCACGACATCGAAATATTGCGGCGCATTATTTTCATTTGGGATGTTCACAGCCAGTCGCAGTACGATTAGTTTCTTATTATCCGCTGCAATGATTTTCTGATTTTCATCGCCAAGTTCGCCTTTGCCTGCGGCGGAAATTATCATCCAGGGGCAATTCTGCTCGAATAAATCCTGAACATGCGAAAATGCTTCACTCAAATTCTCAAGCTGATTTTGGGCAAGAAGATTGTCTTTATATGGAAAATTGCTTTGGTGTTTATTATCGAAAATAACGCAGATTAACAAAGCTGAAGTAATGACCAGACATGCAGCGGCGGCTAAAGCGGCTCGACGCCAGAAGGAAATGTTTCCATTAAGTTTCGTAATTAAGCCGGATGAGGTGTTTTTGTTATTGATTCTCTCGTCAATGCGGTTTCTTAGAGCCTGCCATGAGTCGCGAGGCTGAATTTTCTCGTGTGCTTCTTTTAAGATATCATTTAATTCGTCTTTTTTATTTGTATCCATAGGATTACTCCTTCATTTTAAATTTCTAAGCCTGCTTTGGAGCCATTGTTTTGCTTCGTTTAAATCGCGTGAAATACTCGGCTCTGAGCGATTTAATATCTTCGAGGCTTCTTTCTGGGCTAAACCTTCCATAAGAACAAGGACTGTTACCATACGCAGGCGCTCGGACATTTCCTGTAACTGCTGCCGGATGAACGAAGCCTTTTCCTTTTGTGTTAAGTTTTCAAGCGGAAGTATGTCATTATTTTCATAAAGGTTGCCTGATGAACCGGATTTTTCTGTGAAATTTTTATTTAATCGTATTTTTTTTATATGCTTTTTGGATAAATTCGATGCAATTTTAAAAATCCATTCCCGGAAGCTGTCATGATTTTTCAACTGCCCGATCCGGTCGAAAGCCCGTAAAAACGTTTCCTGACAAATATCATCCGCGTCCTGGTGATTTCCCGTGCAATGATACGCGAAGCGATAGATGTTTTTATAATGCTGATCTATCAGAACTCCAAAATCATCTCTGTTGCTGGCCTGGCTTGCCTTAACTGCCGTTATTTCATCCATAAGTTTTCCCGGAAAGAGCAAAAAAACTTCTGCTCTTATGACTTTTGACCTTATGTACTTTTATATATATAGATTCTTTCCTGTGTTAAAAATTTCATAAAACTCGTTTTCTGCATGTATTTTACTCTCCGATTGCTTGCTTTTACCACAAATATATGAGAAAATGCTCCGGAAAATTTATGTTTTCTGATTTTGAGAAAATAATGCAGGAAATAAAAGGTTTGCTGCCCCTTTATGTGGATGCCGAAAATGCTTAAAGAAGAGATAAAGGATTCTTTTGTGAAAAGAGCTGAAGAACTTGGACTTGACGGTGAAAAAATTCTCGATATGATTGCTATTGAAGAAGCAACACATTGGGAAGTCCTTGTCGGCCCGAGAGAGTGTTCGATGCTCCCGAAGTATCTGAAGGAAGTCTGGATTTGATTCGCTGGTTTTTATTCCTTTTATCATGGTACAGAAAAATATAAAAAATTGTATAGTTCGTTTCGAGCCGCTCGGCAGGAAAGTAAAAGTGCCTCGCGGAACAACTCTCCTCGAAGCGGCGAATAAAGCGGGGATATATATCAACAGCATTTGCGGAGGTGATGGTAATTGTGGAAAATGCAAAGTCGCAGTTAATAGCCTCGAAAAAATTCAATGCGGTCAGACTTCTCTGCTTACTCGTGATGAAATAGATAAAAAAACAGTTCTGGCATGTCAGAGTAAAGTGCTGGATGATGTAACTGTTATAGTCCAGGATTCTCAATTCGCCCAGGCAAGTCAAATTCTTATAAGTGACGATTCTCAAAAAATAAATAGAATCTCATGCGAAACTCAGGAAGGATTATTTGAATTTGACCCTATAGTCAAAAAAATATATATCGAAATGTCACCACCTACTGTTCATGACCATACCGCCGATAAGGAAAGGCTTTTTATGGCTTTGCGCGAGCAGGCAGGGGCAACTGAAATAAGAGCGGGTTTGGAGATTCTTCAGAACTTATCCGGATTGCTTCAAAGCTCGGGGTATAAAGTCGCAGTTACGACAGGCAAATCTGGTGATGCACTTGAAATTATCAGTATCGAATCAGGCAACAATTGTAATACGGGATACGCCGCAGCCGTAGATGTCGGCACAACAACTGTCGTTGCTTATCTTGTGGACTTAACGGATGGCAGCACCATAGATACCGAAGCTGCATATAACAGTCAAATAAGTTTCGGCGAAGATTACATCCGAAGGATAATTTACGCGGAAGAAAACAACGCCTTCGACAGGTTGCAGAGCGTAATTGTAAATGATATAAATCAGCTTATTTCTGCGATGGCATCGAGGAAGAACATTGATATTGATAATATTTCAGCGATTTTATGTTCAGGCAATACAGCGATGATGCATTTTCTGCTGAAACTCGATGCCAGGCGAATTCGCAGAGAGCCTTACGTTCCTTCCGCCAATTTTATTCCTCCAATAAAGGCTTCGGAAACAGGGGTGCGGATTAATAAAAATGGTTTGCTGTATTGCATTCCAGGCGTAGCTGCTTATGTTGGCGGTGACATTGTGGCCGGAGTGCTGGCAACAAAGATTTTCACAAAGGAAGGTATCTCATTATTTGTTGATATCGGTACAAACGGCGAAGTGGTTCTTGGCAATAGAGATTGGCTGGTTTGTGCTTCAAGTTCAGCCGGGCCGGCATTCGAGGGAAGCGGCGTGAAGCATGGCATGAGAGCTGCGGATGGAGCGATAGAAAAATTTGCTTTTGGTAATGATGGTTCGATTGAATTTAAGACAATCGGCAGAAAGCCTCCTATTGGCATTTGCGGCTCAGGTCTTTTGGATATTCTTGCTGAATTATTTGCTCACGGGATTATCGACCGGACGGGACGTTTTTCTCATGGCGGCAATGAATTAGTATCACATGGTGACGAAGGATTGCAGTTCCAGATAGTTTCCCCGAACGCAGGGCAGAAGGAAATAGTCATTACGCAGGCGGATATAAATAACCTGATTCGTTCCAAAGCGGGTGTTTTCGCGGCTATTAAAGTTCTCATGGCCTCTACTCAGGTAGAAACTAAAAATCTTGATGCAATTTATTTAGCGGGCGGTTTCGGGAATTATCTCGATGTTAAAAAAGCTGTTACGATAGGGATGCTTCCCGATATGCCTTTTGAAAAAATTCATTTTGTAGGAAATACTTCAATCGCAGGCGCCAAAACGGTTTTACTCAGTAGAAAAGCACAAAAGCAGGCTGAGCAAATCGCCGGAAGCATGACATATTTTGACCTGATGACTCACAGGGAATATATGGAAGAGTTTATGCGTGCGAAGTTTCTGCCGCACACGGATTTGGCATTGTTTCCTTCGGGGAGAGATGTTAAAAAGTAAAGTGTGGAGAATTACTGGCAATTTTTACGTCGATCGGAAATAAGTAAAAAATCTGATGTTCATGAAGCAAAATAGTACAACTTTAGTTCACTTTAGACACTTTAGGCACTTTAGTTCATTTTTTTGAGAAAAATATGACAACGATTGCAGTTAGCGGCAAAGGCGGCTCAGACAAGACTACTATAGCCGAAATGATAATAAGATACCTGGTTGAGCAGGAAAAGAGCGGCGCTGTGCTTGCGGTTGACACTGACCCGAATTCCTGTCTTGGATTAACGCCGGGGGTGGAGTCTGAAGGTATAATCTGGAATAAAACGACAGAAATGAAGATTTCGATACCAGTTTGTTTGTCTTCCGGCAATAACAGTAATACAAACAGGACAAAGGCTAACGAAAAGAAGCAATTGAAAACGGTACAAAATGAAGAACAAACTGCACCGAATGAGGTTGAAACTTTTGGCTGTATCCCTTATGATAAGGAGGTTTTTGAAAGCTCTTCTCGCGGTGAAAATGTTTTCGAGCTTGATAAAAACAATCCCGCCTGCCTGGAGGTGGTGAAAGTATTAAAACGCGTATAGTGTTGTATGTGAAGCGTATCATGTACAATAACACGTAAAGAAAGATTTTTTTGGGGTGAAATTATGATGCCGATACCGGAAATTACAGACAGTTTTACAGGCTCGGTAAATAGAATTACACTTGGGGCAACCAAAGAACAGGGCGGCTCACGCAGTTGTACTATAACAGTCGGCGGAGCGAAAAATGTCGTTTATGGCGGCAGACCGGACCAGTCACAATCCAAGCCTGTTATCGCTATGGATGTTATCGACTGCAAACCTGGAAATTGGCCTGATGTCTTAAGTGAGCCTTATAAGGGAGTATTGGACAATCCATCTGACTGGGCGAAAAAATGCGTTGAAGAATTCGGGGCGGATTTAATATGTCTGAAATTCGATGGTATTCATCCTGATAACGCAAATTATGATGCCGGTCATTCAGTCAGAGTCACCGAACAAGTTTTAAAAGCAGTAGGCGTACCTCTTATTTTATGGGGCTGCGGCAATGACGAAAAAGATAATCTGGTTATGCCGAAAGTCAGCGGCGCAGCAAAAGGTGAGAATTGCCTGCTTGGTACTGTAAAGGAAAACAATTATAAATCGCTTACAGCAATAGCTTTGGCGGATGGTCATTATTTGATATCAGAAGCTCCGTTAGATATCAATATCTTAAAGCAAGTTAATATTCTTGTATCTGATATGGGTTTTCCACTGGAAAAAGTTGTTACTTATCAGGCGACTGGAGCGTTAGGTTACGGTATTGAATATGCGTATTCGATACAGGAGAGACAGCGAATGGCCGCTCTTACAGGAGACAAAATGATGGCTATGCCCGCAATTTGTGATGTTGGTAATGAATCATGGCGTGCCAAGGAAGCCAAACTTACAGATGCACCCGGCTGGGGTTCCGCTGCAGATCGCGGCCCTATGTGGGAAGCGGCGACTGCTGCATGTCTTCTGCAGGCCGGCGTTGATATTATTCGTATGCGGCATCCAAGAGCTGTGGCTGCAGTTAAAAACTTTATTAATCAGATTTGTCAGTAGTATATTGAAACGGGAGTTTATATCTCAATAATCCAGGATGAATAAACAAATATATTCAGGCAGTTACCTGAAAGTATATTCTAAGAAAAATTGAACTTATTTGGAAAAATAAATGCAGCTTGACCCAAGAAAACTTAAAGACTGGCAAATAGCAGAAGCCGCTGAAGAGAAGATGAAAACTATTTATGAACTGGCAGATGAATTGGCTCTTCAGAATGGTGAATTAATACCTATGGGCAGGAACCTCGCGAAAATAGATAACCAGAGAGTCCTTTCCCGTCTTTCCGATGCGCCGATTGGAAAATATATAGATGTTACAGCGATTACCCCTACGCCTCTCGGTGAAGGTAAAACAACAACAACTATAGGCCTTGTCGAAGGTTTGGGGAAATTAAACAAGAGAGTAACAGGCGCTATCAGGCAGCCAAGCAGCGGCCCGACTTTTAATGTCAAAGGCTCTGGCGGCGGCGGGGGACTCGCCCAGTGCATTCCACTGACGCCTCTTTCCATTCGCCTGACAGGTGATATAGATTTTATCACGAATGCACATAATCTCGCTATGGTCGCATTGACGGCACGTATGCAGCACGAGCAAAACTACGACGATGAAAGGCTTGCCAAAAGCGGCCTTAAAAGAATAGATATTGACCCGGAACGAATTCAAATAAAATGGGCTATGGATTTTTGTGCCCAGTCGCTTCGTAATATAAGAATAGGACAGGGCGGTAAAATGGATGGTTTCGAGATGGATTCCGGCTTTCAAATTACCGTATCGAGCGAACTGATGGCAATATTGGCGATAGCAAAGGATTTAAAAGACATGCGGCAGCGTGTAGCAAAAATGGTTGTCGCTTACGATAAAAAAGGCAACGAAGTCACCACGGCCGACCTCGAAGTCGATGGAGCCATGACTGCCTGGCTCGTGGATGTTCTGCATCCCAACATGCTCCAGACAATCGAAGGCCAGCCTATGCTGGTTCATGCAGGACCATTCGCGAATATAGCAATAGGCCAAAGCTCAATCCTTGCAGATTTAATGGGAACGAAACTGAGTCAATATCATGTAACTGAAAGCGGTTTCGGCGCTGATATCGGCTATGAGAAATTCTGGAATTTGAAGTGCCGGATTTCAGGTCTTGTGCCTGATGCAGTTGTCATTGTCGCGACGATTCGAGCCTTAAAAATGCACGGCGGCGGACCTGTAGTCAAGCCGGGCTTGCCTTTGAGCGAAGAATATACTACCGAAAACCTCGGACTTCTCGAAAAAGGCTGTGAAAATCTCATTGCTCATATCGAAACAGTTAAGAAAAGCTGCGTTCAGCCTGTTGTCTGCATAAACCATTTTTACACAGACACAAAAGCCGAAGAAAAACTTGTATGTAAAATTGCCGAGCAAAACGGTGCGCTTGCTACTGTTTCGCGGCATTGGCTCAAGGGAGGAGAAGGAGCCAGAGAGCTGGCTGAGATGGTAATTCATGCGTGCGAACAAAAGAATAATTTCCATTTTCTTTATGATTTGGACATGCCTTTGCGAAAACGCATCGAATTGATAGCTAAAGAAGTATATCGAGCCGGCGGTGTTACTTATACCGAAAAAGCTCTGAAAAAAATAGAATCACTTGAGTCTGACCCGATAACTCGTTCTTTTGGAACGTGCATGGTCAAGACTCACTTGAGTTTGTCGCATGACCCCGACCTTAAAGGCAGACCGACAGGCTGGGAGCTTCCGATAAGTGATATTCTTTTGTATAAAGGAGCCAGTTTTGTTGTGCCTGTCGCTGGTGCTATAAAACTGATGCCCGGCACGGCGTCCGATCCCGCTTTCCGAAGAATAGATGTTGATGTCAATACAGGAAAAGTACAGGGACTGTTTTAAAACTTTGCCGCAAAAAGGCACTCGTCACGTTGTAGGCCGTTGCCGTAGCTGGACAAAAAAAAGCAAAAATGTTTTGTATTTATCACTTATAATATTTGATATTGTTTTCATCCTTCGTAGTAACTACTACAGAGAACAGATCGGATTTAGAAATTTTATCTTTATACCCACACGCTATACGCTATTTTACGGTCTTCTGTTTTCTGTATTCTTATTTTCTGACACAGATTAACACTGTTTTTTTAGACACTGATTCACACGGGATTTACACAGATTTTTATAGATTTGACTTAAAAGCAAAAAGCACTCTTAATAACAAGATGATCCTTTTTTACAAATGTACAAACTGTGGCTTTAAAACTTGCGCCATTTGTTTTAGGGCGTTCTCAATTCTTATTAATTGGGTACTTCCTATTTTCTTATTAAGTCCAATGATGAATTGTTGAACTTCAATATTGTTATAAGGATATTTCAACACTACGAGTTTTTCACTTTTTCCCAACTTTTCAACAATATCAGAGCATGTATAGTCAGAATAGACCGCAGAAATAACAATATGAAGATCGGGACATACTTCCAATATATGCTCAATTGTATTTACTCCATCCCAACCCGGTGGCATACGTATATCAACGATAGCCATCACATAAGGACGATTTTCCTTCAAAGCTAAAATGATTTTTTCTAATCCTTCTTTTCCCTGAAAGGCGGAATCAATTTCAAATCCACTATTGCTTTCAGAATCTGAAGAAGAATCGAAAATATCTGATTGTTCTTCAATTGTGAAGTTGGTATCGTCTTTTTTAAGAAGTTGTTTCCAATCATTATGGATATGTGGATTGTCATCAATTGTAAGTATGCGATGGTTTTTATAATTAACAATATTTCTATGATTGTCTTGACTGGAGGTATATTTTGGTAATTCCGTTCTTATCTCATGAAATCCTTCATCAATTTTATTCTTATCATTGTTTGCTACAGTATTTGCGATCTTTCGACATATAGGACCAACCAAAGTCATCAGAATGAGTATTATGATTATTTTAATAATATTTGCCCATACGGGCATAATAGAAAGAAAAAATATTATTGCCCAAGATACTAATATCATAGCAAGTGGAACTCCGATTATTTGTAAAATAGTTTTAGTTATTTTATACATGATTTTCCCTTTTTCTCAAATATAAATGGCTTCTTCTGTTCATAATCTACAATAACTTTTGTTACTTGAAAAACTTTTCCATCATTGACCTGCTCCGCATTATTAATATCAAACAAGGCGAGATTTTCACCATTATTAAAAAGACTCTTATATTTTATTCCATCAAAACCATTCGTTTTGAAAAGTTCAGCAATGATTTGTGTAGGAATATAATCAGCAGTGTTATCATTACGATCTATAGGTTCAGAGAATTCTTTATCTATCCATCGCCAGATAGTCGTAATAGCTTCTTCTTCAGATGGTTGTTTCAATTTCCATAATTTATCTAAATCAACTACTGTGATGTTAATTGGATTTATATCACCACAGGAACAGTCTATTATTTGTAATTCTTTGATTATTTCAAATTGTACAACAGTAACATAAGAACCAACCCATGGTCTGACTTCAGATATGGACGTTTTTTCATTCGAGGCAAGATATAAACATGGTATTCCTTTGGGATTGATTCTACCTTCAGAGGCTTTATCTGAAAGAGGTTTCATTTGTTTCGTTTTGTAAGGTATTACATTATAATCAATGATTTGACCATCAAAGTCACAGGCAGGTTCATAATCGCAGCCTAATTGAGCACGCCAATAATGTTGTCCTTTACTGATTGTGTTGATACGTTCTTTGGCAGTAGATAGCAATATTTTGAATAGTGCTTGTGTTTCGGCATCGTGAAAATATCTTTCTCCTTGTTTTTTCTTTAATGCGAACGAAATAAAACTATCCCAACGTGCATTTTCGTTTATGTTTTCTGCGATTATAACCATATTAAAATCCCTATCATAATTCTTATCTGTTGGCGAAATGGTGTTTTGCAGATGTTGTGAAGTCTAATTCGCCCCAAATGGATGCTTTCTCAAAATGTTATATCGGCTGGAAATTAGAGGTGGTTTAGATAAAAAGATACACATATTCTTAAAATCTTTAACAGAACGAATTTTTAAGATGTATTCCGCCACTTATACAAATTGGCGGACATTCGCGGGCAAGATGCCCGCGACACGATTTTTTTGATGAGCAAATCGTATATCTGTGTTATAATCACCAAAAAACAATTATGGAGTAAATAATGACGGCAAAAATTATCGATGGAAAACAAATAGCCGAGGAAATGAAGGCAGAGTTCAGGGAGCAAGTTGCTAAACTGAAAAAAAAGGGCGTTACGCCGGGATTAGCAGTTATTCTGGTTGGTGATGACCCTGCTTCGCAATCTTATGTTACATCGAAAGAGCGTGACTGCGAGGAAGTCGGAATTTATTCCGATGACAATCGTCTGCCTGCCGAAACAACTCAAAAGGAGCTGATTGCTCTCATAGAAGAAAAAAATAAAGACCCTAAAATTCACGGCATACTCGTTCAACTGCCTCTGCCGAAACATCTTAACGAATCCGAAGTTCTTCTTGCAATCAATCCCGACAAGGACGTTGATGGTTTTCATCCTATTAACACAGGCAAAATGGTATCAGGCGAGAAAGCATTTTTACCCTGTACGCCGCACGGAATAGTCCAGCTTTTGATAAGAAATAAAGTTACTATCGAAGGAGCTGATGTTGTAATAGTCGGAAGAAGCAATCTTGTCGGCAAACCTCTGGCGAATATGCTCATTCAGAAAAAACCTAATGCCAATGCCACTGTAACTGTTTGCCATACGCACACAAAAAATCTCGCAGCCCATACAAAGCGCGCCGATATTTTAGTCGCCGCTGTCGGCAGAGTAAATACTATTACGGCGGATATGGTAAAAGACGGAGTTGTTGTAATAGATGTTGGAGTCAATCGTATCGATGATTCATCGAAAAAGAGCGGCTATCGTCTCGTTGGAGACGTCGATTTCGATGCTGTAAAAGAAAAAGCATCGCTGATTACGCCTGTTCCGGGGGGAGTTGGTCCGATGACGCGAACAATGCTTCTTTATAATACAATTGAAGCCGCAAAAGCTTTTGTCGGCAGATAAATAAATATATTCTGTTTAGTTAATGGTATATCTATGCCAAAAAGGAAACTGTTAGAAAAGGAGTTTGCTATGAAGAAGAAAATATTTTTGTTGGCTATTACTATTGTTGGCGCTATCGCCGGTTCTTCTCAGGGGGCAGGTACGGGAAATATGGCTTTGGAAAATACTTTGCTTCGCCAGAGACTCGACCAGCTTGATAAAGAAATCCAGGATCTTAGGCAAAGCGCTATACAAAGGGAAGATGTCTCAGGTACATTGGAGCATAAGCCTGTCTGGTCAAGTCTTGATATTCAGTTCTATGGTTATTTGAAATTGGATGCTGCTTACGATACTTCGCGAATCGAAACAGGAAATTATGCTAAATGGGTCACACGCGAAAACCAGAACGATGATGATGACCAGTTCAATATGACAGCTAACGAAACCAGGCTGGGATTTTTGATTAATGGCTCCGAAAAAGATGGCATGACCACCAGTGGTAAAGTAGAAGTCGATTTTTACGGCGCAGGCGCTGCTGAAAACAAAGCACATCTTATGATGAGACACGCTTATATGAAACTGGACTGGAAGCAGGAACGATTCAATATTCTTGCAGGTCAAACATCGGATGTAATCAGCCCTCTTGTGCCGGGAACTCTTAACTATTCTGTCGGATGGTGGTCTGGCAATATAGGCTATCGTCGTCCGCAAATTCGACTTACCAGGGAATACAGCCTGAAAGATGAAGTAAATTTGAAGCTTGAAGGCGCGCTTGCACGAACAATCGGGCGCGACAGCGTTACTTCAACAGATTCAGGTGAG
Organism: Sedimentisphaerales bacterium; assembly: GCA_016931715.1. Classification (GTDB taxonomy): domain Bacteria; phylum Planctomycetota; class Phycisphaerae; order Sedimentisphaerales; family Anaerobacaceae; genus JAFGPS01. Next base: position 29,396 of record JAFGEF010000123.1, on the reverse strand, counting down.
GATTCGGGTACTCCGACATGGCAGGGCAGGGCAAGTGTAACACTTCCATTAATAAATCAAAAAAAGGCTACAATCGGCTTATCCGCCCATATAGGTAAAGAAGAATATGACCTTGCCGCAAGCGGGCGAAATACGGAATTTGATACATGGTCGGTAAATTTGGATTTTATGCAGCCTGTCAATGAAAAGGTATCTATTAGTGCTGAATTGTTCAAAGGCGAAAATCTTGATGCGTATCTTGGCGGAATCGGGCAGGGTGTAAATACAGATACAACCGAGGCAATCTATTATGAAGAAATTAACAGTTCCGGCGGATGGATTGCCGCCTGTTTTACCCCATGGAATAACAAAAAGTTCAATATCGGTATTGCTATGGATGATGTGGAACGCGGTGAGGTAAATGACGGCGACAGGATTTTGAACCGTTCTTTGTTCGGAAACATCATTTATTCTCTGAATAAACAGGCTGATTTTGGCTTTGAACTTTCTCACTGGCGAACTGAATATTATGGTTCAGGCGATGCTGAAAGCCTCAGAGCACAGGCGGCTTTAATTTATAGATTTTAAAATATAGTTTTTCTTTTGACTTTTAGAACATACTAAGTTATAAATACCAATCCATTATATTTGGGCTGAATGAATCATTATTTGATGTTAGAGCTTTGATTCGGAGTGCAGGATTTTAACTGTCACATTACAATCCGATTCGAAGTATAAATAGAGCGTAACAGTAATTACAATTACATTATTATCTAAGGAGAACATCATGGAACAAAAAAAGGGTATTGATTCTCTTATGAGTGAGAATCGCACCTTTCCGCCGCCAAAGAACATCCAGGCGAATGCTTATGTAAACAACATGAAGCAGTATCAGGAAATGTGGAATGCATCAATCAATGAGCCGGACTCTTTCTGGCTTGAGCAGGCTAAAGCTTTGCATTGGTATAAAGAGCCGAAAAAAGCTTTAGAGTACACCTGGGATACAAAAAACCGAAAGATTGAGCATAAATGGTTTGAAGACGGCAAGCTGAATGTGTCATATAACTGCCTCGATCGTCATCTTGGAACGCCGACAGCAAAAAAAGTCGCGCTTATCTGGCAGGGTGAAGAGGAAAACGCGGTTAAAAAATACACGTATGAGCAGCTTCATAAAGAAGTGTGTAAGTTTGCAAATGTGCTGAAATCGAAAGGCATCGCAAGGGGAGACCGAGTGGCGATTTATATGCCTATGGTTCCTGAACTGCCTGTGGCGATGCTTGCATGTGCCAGAATCGGAGCCATCCACTCGATTGTTTTCGGTGGTTTCAGCGCGGATTCTCTGGTTGACCGAATAAATGATTCAGATTGCAAGCTGCTTGTAACATCAAATGTTTCGATGCGTGCAGGAAAGCATATCAAACTTAAAGACATTGCCGATGCCGCTCTGGCGAAAACCCCGTCGATAGAGAACGTTGTAGTCGTAAAGATTAATAACGAGCCGTGTAACATGAAAGAAGGCAGGGATGTATGGTATCATGATGTTATGCCGAAGGCATCTGAAAAATGTGAGGCTGAGCAGATGAATGCCGAGGATCCGCTGTTTATCCTTTATACATCAGGTTCGACAGGCAAACCCAAAGGAGTAGTTCATACCACCGGCGGCTATCTTTTGCATGTTTCACTTAGCCATAAAACAATTTTTGACGTCCACGATAAGGATGTTTACTGGTGTACCGCTGATATTGGCTGGGTAACCGGTCATAGTTATATCGTTTATGGTCCGTTTTGCAACGGTGCAACAACACTGATGTTCGAAGGAGTTCCGACATACCCGGACGCAGGACGTTTTTGGCAAATCTGTGATAAATTCAATGTTTCAGTGTTCTATACAGCTCCTACAGCTATCAGGGCTTTGATGCGTCTCGGGGAAGAATGGCCGGCAAAATACAAGCTGAATTCTCTGAGAGTTCTTGGTTCAGTTGGTGAGCCTATAAATCCCGAAGCATGGATTTGGTATTATGAACAAATCGGCAGAAAACGCTGCCCAATCGTTGATACATGGTGGCAGACGGAAACAGGCGGTATCTTGATTACGCCGCTCCCGGGAGCACACACATTAAAGCCGGGCAGTGCATGCAGACCTTTCTTTGGAGTTGATCCTGTTGTTCTGCGTGATGATGGAAGCCAGTGCAATCCGAATGAAGGCGGAAAGCTCTGTATTCGCACGCCATGGCCTGGTATGATGCGAACAATGTGGGGCGACCACGACAGGTTCATTGATACTTACTTCACGATGTATAATGATACTTATTTTACAGGCGACGGCTGCCGTGTTGACCAGGACGGAGATTACTGGCTTATGGGCAGAATCGATGACGTGGTTAACGTGTCGGGCCACCGCATAGGAACCGCGGAAGTTGAAAGTGCACTGGTAAGCCATGAGAAAGTTGCTGAAGCTGCAGTTACACCGATACCTCACGAGATTAAAGGTCAGGGTCTATATGCCTTCGTAACTCTCGTAGGCGGCGTCGAAGAAAGCGAAGAACTTAAGAAAGAGCTTATTAATCATGTCCGAAAGGAAATTGGTCCAATCGCAGCGCCTGAAGCTATTCAATTTGCTCCTGCTCTTCCGAAAACACGATCAGGTAAAATTATGCGAAGAATTCTGCGAAAAATTGCTGAAAAAGATACCGGCAATTTAGGTGATATTACTACACTTGCAGATCCGCATGTTGTCGAAGATCTTGTTAAAGGTCGAGGCTTATAATTAATACCAGTTTAAATAAACAGAGCCGGATGTGTGCTATAGCGCATCCGGCTTGTTTTTATTGGAAAGGATTGATAAATGGCTGAGCAAAAAGTTATGAATAGGTGGCTTGTGGTGATAGGCGGTATCCTGATCCAGTTATGTCTCGGTGCAATCTATGCATGGTCGGCTTTTACAACTAAACTTAAAGAAGAACCATACAACTTTGAGACAGACAGAACACAGTGGCCGTTTTCATTGGGTTTGGTTTCGTTTGCTATTGTCATGGCTCTTGTTGCAGGAAAGTGGCAAAAAAAATCCGGCCCGAGAGTAGTTGCTTTTACTGGTGGGATTGTACTTGGTATTGGCTATCTGCTTGCGGGATTCATGGGGACGAATTTCTGGGGAGTTCTTGTTTGCATAGGTTTGCTGGGAGGTGCCGGTATAGGACTTGCTTATGTTTGCCCAATAGCGGCTCTTGCAAAATGGTTTCCGGATAAAAAAGGACTTATAATGGGCCTTGCAGTCGCAGGCTTCGGATTTGGCGCTCTTATCTGGGTAAAACTTACTCAGGGTTTTAAGTTTGGTACTTTTGATTTAAGTCCGGGATGGACAGGGCTTTTTGGAGCGGGATGGGATGTAAGTGCGGTCTTCAAACTCTATGGTATTTTATTTGCGGCTCTTGTTAGCATAGGTTCACTGGTCATGATTAATCCCCCCGAAGGTTGGCTTCCTGCTGGATGGACTCCACCTGCAAAAGGTAAAGGCAGCGAAGGTGGAGTAAATATGATACCTTCACAAATATCTAAAACATACCAGTTTTGGGTGCTTTTTATCAATTTCACTTTCGGTGCTGGTGCGGGTTTGATGGTCATTGGCATTATTGCGCTTTTCGGTAAATCCGCACTTGTAAAAGCAGGTATAGACAGTTCGGAAGCAGTTGTTATGACTGGTACTGCGATGGGACTGTTTTATGCTCTTTTAAACGGTCTGGGCAGAATCATCTGGGGTGCAATGTCTGACTATCTTGGTAGAAAAAAATCTATTGTTCTGATGAACCTGTTTCAGGGTGTGATGATGATTATTTTCTACTTCATTGGCGGCAATGAATGGGGCTTATATATCGGAGCGGCCATTATAGGTTTCAATTTCGGCGGAAACTTTGCACTGTTTCCTGCCGCTACAGCAGACCTATTTGGCAATAAAAATGTTGGTGAAAACTATCCCTGGCTCTTTATGGCCTATGGTGTCGGTGGAATTGTCGGTCCCATGCTTGGTGGATATATGGGAAAGCAGGAAACTTGGATGTGGGCGTTTGTACCTGCCGGCATAGCATGTATTATTGCAGGTGTGTTAGCTATGTCATTAAAGCCGATTCAGACGAATCAATAGGCTTAATAAAACTTCTCAAACGATTTAAAGGGCGTTTTTTCAAAAAGCGTCCTTTTTTCATTGGTCTTTTAAAAAATTATATGAATATTCGGACTTAAAAATAAAACGAAAAAAAAATTATCATATATTAAGCCGCAAAAAAGTCTTAAACACTATAATCTTTAACACTATAATCCTTCTTTTTAATGCCTTATGTTATGATTTTCCCGGCTGCTGCTCGTAAAGTGCCTCACTTTTATTGTCGATTCCCTTACCATAAAGAAAATACAGATCAGGTGATTTTGAGGCATAAAAATGGAAAACTATAACGAACGAAGAACAGAACAAAGATTACGTTACTACTGGCCTATCTGGTTTGCGGAAAATCCGGATTATTCACTCACTCAAGGACAAATGGTTGATGTATCCAGTAAGGGTGCGTCATTCAACTGCTATGCAGATCAGGATTGTCCTTATCTTGGCCAGCACATCACGACTCGTTTTAGCGTTCCTAAATACGGCTGTGATGATTCTTTCGACATAGCTGATTTCACTCGATCGGGACACGTCTGCAGAATTGAGCAGATAAATCCCTTTATGAGGCGCATAGCAATCCAGTTCGGGAATCCCCTTCCCTTTAAACCCGGTGAACAAATCGAAGCTCAGTTAGCTGCTTTGTAATATGTGATGAAATTCCATCATGAATTACAAAATGGATGTTCGTTTGCATCTGGGTATCTTAATAATTGAACTTTTGTAAAACTCTTGTTAATTAAAGATACACAATCTCTACACCAGGCTCTCTGCCCGTAATAAAAATTACTCTGGCAATCTTTTTTAAAAAAACATCTTAGAGTAATTTAATCTGCAAACTGTAATCTGTGATTATCAGTCAATCGAGATTATAATAATTCCCCAATCCAGATCTGTCCTTCACCTTACGTCAGGTGTTTGCCCAGGAACTTATGGATTTTCTAAAATCTCGAAAGATTGAATACTAACAGATCTTTCGAATGCACTTATCTATTTGTACTATATTTCCTATATTAATGTCAAGAAAAAAATGTTTTTTCGAGTATGTATTCCCAAAAAAATGTGTAACTGCCGTTTATGAAAGCAGTTACACATTTTGGATATGATTTAAATGTAAGGTTTACGGCGTTTTATTATAAAACTGTATCCCCAGTTATTTTCAAATCCGGATTTTCTTCGCTTTGATTGGCGGCCTGCTGATTCTGAGAATCTGAAGCTTTGCTCTTTTCAGCATCGCTTTTCTGTTTTGATTTTCTGATTTTCTCAACAGCGTCATCTGAGAGTACTTTTTCCGGACCTTCTGGTATGTGTTTTTTAGAAGCCGGTTCTTCTGAAGTTTCTTCTTCGGCAGCCCATTGTACTCTTCTCAGGCTCAAGCCGATTTTTCGTGAATCAGTATCAACTTTCAGAATCTTTACTTCAACATCGTCGCCTACTTTTACAACATCCTGCGGCTTATCGACTTTATGGTCGGCAAGCTCAGAGATATGCAGAAGACCTTCCAGTTCAGACTCAAGCTCAACAAATGCACCGAAATTCGTTAATTTTGCCACTTTTCCTTTAATAATATGGCCAGGTATATACTTTTCCGGTATAGCTCTAATCCATGGATCTTCGGTAATTTGCTTAATTCCAAGCGAAATTCGACGCTTTTCTTCGTTGACTTCGAGAACAATGCATTTTACTTCCTGATTTTTCTGGAGAGCTTCGCCCGGATGGCTGTGTTTTCTTGTCCAGCTAAGGTCTGAAATATGTATCATACCATCGATACCAGGCTCAATTTCTACAAACGCTCCGAAATTTGTCAAACTTCGTACTGTGGCGGTAACAATTGCTCCAACGGGGTATTTCTGGGACGCTATAGCCCATGGATTTGTCTGGGTTTGTTTTAGTCCTAATGAAATTTCCTGTTTTGATTTGTCAACGTTGAGAACTATTACATCAATTTCGTCACCGAGATTAACCAATTCATTAGGATGAGCAAGACGCTTTGTCCAGCTCATTTCGCTGATATGAACCAGACCTTCGATTCCATCTTCGAGCCTTACAAATACGCCGTAGCTCATGACATTGACGACTTTGCCCTTTACCTTGGCTCCGACTGGATAACGATGTTCTACGTCGTCCCACGGGCTTGATGTCTTTTGTTTGAGACCCAGTGAGATTTTCTCATGCTCTTTATCTACAGCAACGACGACACATTCTATTTCCTGGTCGAGTTGAACTACTTCTGAAGGATGTGAAATTCTGCCCCAGCTCAAATCGGAGATATGGAGCAGCCCGTCGAGGCCTCCCAAATCCACAAATACGCCGAAGTCCGCGATATTTTTTACGATACCTTTTCTGTGCTGTCCAACTTCGATTTCAGATAGAATCTTTTCTTTGCTGCTCTTTCGTTCTTCTTCAATTAATTTACGTCTTGATATGACGATATTTCGTCCTTCCTCGTCAATCTTGAGGATTTTGCAGTCCACGGATTTACCGATAAACCTGCTGATATCGCCTGGTTTTCTTATATCTACCTGTGATGCAGGCAAGAAGACAGGCACGCCTATATCCACGAGCAGGCCTCCTTTGATTCGCCTAATAACCTTTCCTTCTACTACATCACCTTCCTTTTTCGTTTCAAGAATGTTTTCCCATCCCTTTATAACGTCAGCCTTGCGTTTGTTCAAAAGAACCAGGCCGCTTTCAGAATCTGTGTCCTCGAGAAGGACTTCAATTTCCTTGCCCGGCACTATTTCATCCGGACTGTCAAAATCGCTCGAATCGACAATACCCTCGCTTTTGAGGCCGACTTCAACGATAACGTCGTTGCCGATTTGTGATACGATTGTTCCCTTGAGAATTGCCCCCGGCAGTCGCGAATCAACTTTTGTTTGCAGAGCATCTTCTAAATATTTCTGTTCCTGTTCGCCGAACATCTCGTTGACTTGCTCATCAAGTTTTTCATGCGACAGCCCTAATTTGTTAATAATGTTCAAATCTACCATACAATTGTTTTCCTTTGTGGAGTCTGTAATTTCTTGCTTGTCTGCGCCCCACATTTACGCCGACACGGCATTATGCGACAAAGCATAAAATTTTACATTGTTCCTGTTAATAGTTAAAAAACACATTTGCCCACGCAGCAAATGCAAATAAAATTTAATATAATCTTTATTTTAAAAATAGTATTTTTATCATATTTCCTGAACAATTTCAAGCAGTTCTTTAACAAAATTACTTATACTGTGCCTTGATGCTATTTTTTTCAATATTTTCGAGGTTTTTCACAAATTCTTCAATTATCCAGTCAGGAGTTGATGCTCCAGCGGTAACGCCAGCGGTTTTTTTGCCTGAAAGCAGGTTTTGATCCAATTCTTTCCAATTCTGCAAGTGATATGTTTGTTTATTGACAGTTTTGCACAATTCAGCCAGTCTTTTTGTATTTGCGCTTTCCAGCCCGCCGAGAACGAACATAATATCCACCTGTTTGCATAGCTGTACGGCTGATTCCTGCCTTTTTATGGCTTCGTTGCACAGGGTATTTATTACCTTCAATTCGCTGAAATTGCACTGTCCGATTGCACCGAGCATTTTTCCGAAATGTTCCGGGCTTTGAGTAGTCTGGCAGACAATCCCGAGTTTTGTATGCTGGGGAAGTTTGTAAATGTCTGATTCATCAGTAATTACAATCACATCTTTGGCGCAGCCTACTACTGCCTGCACCTCGGGATGGTCTTCTTCTCCTATAATTACTACTTTATAACCTTCTCTCTCGAATTCACTGGCTATGTGCTGTACTCTCTTGACCAAAACGCAGGTTGCATCGACTATATTCAAGCCTTTTTCTTTCAATTTTGTTATTTGCACCGGTGCGGCTCCGTGAGAACGTATCAGTACTGTTCCGGACAGTATTTCATCAGTAGAGGAAACAGTTTTCAGCCCGTTTTTGGAAAGCTGATCTACCATGTCTTTGTTGTGAATAATAGGACCAAGGCAGTAAACATCACTTTCGTATTCCAGAGTCTGATTTGCCACCCTGATAGCGTTTCTGACGCCGTGGCAAAAGCCGCATTTTTGAGCTATTAAGACTTTCATAATCGGGCAATTCAGTTTGAGAAAAAATTAAAAGTTAATAAAACTAAAAAATCATAAAAATATTGTACCAGAAAATAAAGGAATAGAAAGTAATATATCAAGCTGGAAGGTAATGAATTTTAAATGAAAATTATGTTTTATTCCATAAAAATAAACTTCCCGGACAATAAAATGAATAAAGCAAATAATATTTTAAAGTTTGTTCTTGACGGATAAACATAAATCAGTTTTATTTACTCGATAAGAGTGAAGCAGGCAGACTCAGGATGCCGTAATCATCTCTAAAGAATGCTTTGTAATAATGACAGGTTAAGGAACTTATCGTAGTTCATTTGGAAAGGATTGAACGATGCGTACTGCGAAACTTTCAGCAATAATTCTCTCAGGTGTTTTATTTTTCTTTGTCAACGGCTGTAGTAATGAATTACAGCAATTGCGTATTGCAAACCAGAAACAGCAAGATCGAATAAACGCACTTTCAGCGGAATTGGCTGCTGCTAAAATTGAACGAGACCAGTTACAGCGTAAGCTTGATGCTCTTACCGGAAGAAGCGATATTGATTTGGAAAAGCTGCAACAGGATATTGCTGCATTAGAGAAAACTCTTGCTGATAAAGATAAAATTATTGCAGATTTAAAAGAGCAGATTTTGAAAGGCGGACCTGTTTTACCGCCTGAACTGAGCAATCTGTTAGAGGAATTCGCAAAAGCAAATCCTGGTATGGTTACATATGATGCCCAAAAAGGTATCGTGAAATTCAGCAGTGATTTGCTGTTCAATAAAGGCAGCGATGAAGTTGCATCGTCCGCTTCAGCGGCTGTTAAATCACTCTGCGGAATATTGAATGCCAGGGAAGCTTTGGATTTTGATATCGTTGTCGCCGGTCATACAGATGATATTCCGATTCAGAAACCGGATACACTCAAAAATCATCCATCAAACTGGCATTTGTCTGTTCATAGAGCCATTTCTGTTGAAAAGATTATGGAAGCAAACAGTGTAGATCCGAAACGATTGAGCGTGCGAGGTTTTGGAGAATACCGTCCGGTAGTGGGAAATGCTCCAAACAAAGGCGGTGCAGAACAAAACAGGCGCGTTGAAATTTACATTGTGGCCAAAGGCGCATAATAATTAGAATACAGAACACAGGACACAGAAAACAGAATATTGAGATATAAAAGTTGTTCTGTTATAAATAAAAGAATAAAATATCGGCTTCGGAGCAGCGTATAACGAATAGATGGCTGAACGTACATTAATAATTATCAAGCCGGACGGCATACAAAGGCAGGTTGCCGGACAAATTATTTCACGTCTCGAAAGGCGGGGATTCAAGCTCGTCGGAGCAAAGTTTCTGCATATCACTGTTGAATTGGCAAATGAGCTTTATTCTGTTCATCACGGCAAACCTTTTCTGAATGGCCTGGTAAAGTTTATTTCCTCATCGCCTTCTTTGGTTATGGTATGGGAGGCAGATGGAATAATCGAGATTTTCCGGAAAATGATGGGAGCCACTTTTGGCTGCAATGCAGAAACGGGAACTATACGTGGAGATTTCAGTTGTGGTAAAAGGTTCAATCTCGTCCATGGCTCAGACAGTCCGGAATCGGCGGCGAGGGAAATCAGATTTTTTTTCAAACCTGACGAACTTGTCAATTATGACCTGACCAACGCGCACTGGATCTGCGGTGTAAATGATTAAAAGGCATTAAAAGTCCTTTTCTGGCTTTAACATTTCATAAGTACCTCAATTTTTTAAGCTACAGAAGTCCTATAACAGAAGTCTATTTAAAAATAATATTTCTTCTTTTTAAGTCGAAACACAAATCCTGGATATTTAAGTTAATTTCATTGGCAATTTATCCGAAAAAAGCGGGATAGAAAATATTTTATTTCTCTATTAAAAATGTAGCAAAATTTTGATTTTTGGATTTTTGTCTTATATTTTGTATAGAAAGTGAGTAATTAACAACAACACTTATAGTGGAGGTAACGATAGTCGAATGGAATCAGTTCAGGCTATCTCCAAAATCCCTGAATCGCAGGAATGTTTATTCTTTGGCGAACTGCTCGTAGCCAAAGGCCTGTTGAGCCGCGACGAACTGTTGCAGGTGCTGAATCAGCAGCGTGAACAGGGTGGTCGGCTCGGCGAAGTTTTACTGCGTCTCAAGATGCTCAGTGATGAGGATATTACTGCTGCTTTATCTGAGCATTTTGATATGGAATACGTCCGCTTTGATAATAAAAAAGTGGCAGAGACAATAAATATGGAAGTCGCCAGGCTGCTGCCTGAAAGCATAGCCACGCGTTTTTGTCTTGTTGCTATCGGCGAAGAAAATAATAAAGTTGTTGTTGCGATGGCAGATCCGCTCAACGTTATAGCAATAGATACAGTCACTCTCAAGTTAAAACGGCAAATCAAGCCTGCAATCAGCTCGCCAAGGGAAATTCATCGTGCAATAGAGCTGATTTATCATGGTTCCGATGTAGAAGAGCAGCAGCTTCGCAGTCTCGTTGAAATAGAAATTAACGACGAGAGCAAGCTCCAGGAAGATGTAATTCTCGAAGATATTGTTGAGCCTGATTCGACCGAAGAAGCATCCGCTAATAAAGCGCCGGTGATTCGTTTTGTTGACCTGCTGATGAGTCAGGCAGTAAAGAGCAGAGCCAGTGATATTCATATTGAGCCGCAGGAACACTCGACAGTTATACGTATGAGGATTGACGGTGTGCTTCGTGACATGGTTCCGCCTCCGAAGAAAATGCAGGCGGCAGTAGTTGCCAGAATTAAAATTGTTGCGCATATGGATATTGCCGAGCGAAGACTTCCGCAGGATGGCAGATTTAAAATGAAAATATCCGGCAGAGCTATCGACGTTCGTGTATCGACAATTCCTACCATATACGGCGAAAAGGTCGTTATGCGTATTCTCGATGCGACAGCGGTAAAGCATAACCTGGACCAGCTTGGAATCGAGCCAAAGTATCTTGCTGAGTTTAAGGATATGCTTGGTCATCCCCATGGTATAATTATTGTAACAGGACCGACCGGAAGCGGCAAAAGCACTTCATTGTATTCGGCGCTGAATTATCTCAAAGATCCGACCAAAAATATCACAACAGTCGAAGACCCGGTCGAATATCGTCTTGCCGGTATAAACCAGATACAAGTGAAGCCGGAAATCGAGCTTGATTTTGCAAAATGCCTGCGTGCTATTTTAAGGCAGGACCCGGATATTGTTTTAATAGGCGAAATCCGTGACAAGGAGACGGTCGAAATTGCGATTAAAGCATCTTTGACAGGTCACCTCGTATTGAGCACATTCCACACGAACGATGCGCCAAGCGCGATAAGCAGGCTGATTCACATGGGAATCGAGCGATATCTGCTGGCTTCTGCACTTAATTTAATCATTGCCCAGCGTCTTGTCAGGCGAATATGCGAGCACTGCAAAGAGCCTGTTACTCTTAACGATGAAGTCAAAAAGCGTCTTCATCTCGATGAAAATCAGTCAAAAGATGCAGTATTCTATCATGGCCGGGGCTGTGCCGCATGTGGCGGTACGGGATATTTAGGACGTTTGCCGATTTTTGAATTCCTGGTTGTGGATAATGAAATCAGTGAGAAAATAATCAACAGTGAAAGCGAATCTCAGATAAGAGCGGCAGCACGGAAAAAAGGTTATGGCGGCCTGCTTGAGAGCGGCGCTGTTAAAGTTTTGCAGGGATTAACTACTGCTGAAGAAGTTGTGAGTATTGCCTTTACAGGAAAAGGTTAAAAAGTAAAGCGTTTTTTTAGGGAAGGTTTTAACTAATGAAAAGTTACGGGTACGTTGCCAGAGATGTCGAGGGGGTGCAAAAAAAAGGCATTACGGAAGCTGCTTCCTCAAGTGATGTACTCGATCGTCTTCGCAGTGAGGGATTCACTCCTGTTTCTATTAAAGAAATAGAAGGTAGTGCAGCTCCAAAATCAAAAAGCAGAAGTCGAAGCAAACGAATTAAATCATCAGACCTGGCAGCGCTTTGCTGGCAATTGACTACAATGCTCGAAGGCGGCATCCCGATTACAACTTCTTTAGATATAGTAAGCAACGATATTGAAAATGCACAGCTTCAAAAAATTCTTACCCAGTTATCGGAAAAAGTGAAAAAAGGCCAGCCTTTTTCAGAGTGCATTTCGGAGTTTCCAAGAGTTTTCAACAAGCTTTCATGTGCGATGATTCTTGCCGGTGAAACAGGCGGTAATCTCGCAGGCTCCGTGGGAAAACTTGCCCAGTATTTCGATAATCGTGACAAACTTGCCAAAAAAGTCAAGGGTGCAATGGCTTACCCGATATTTGTTTTGTCTTTTATCGTAATTATAGTGATATTCATAATGGCTTTTATTGTCCCCCGATTTAGAAAAATATTTACGCAAATCGGCGGTGAATTGCCTGCATTTACACGAGGATTCATGGCGTTTTACGATATGCTGGCACATAACTTGTTTTATATTATCGGCGCTGTTGTTTTGATAATTGTTTCCGCAACCATTCTCAACAAGACAAAAAGTGGTCACTATATGTTCAGCAAGTTACTCCTTAGATTGCCTTTATTTGGAAAGGTATTTTCCCAGGCTTTCATAATTACGTTTTGCAGGACTACTGCGACTTTGCTTACTTCCGGTGTTTCAGTGCTTGAGGCTTTCACTATTCTTACAGGGATGACCGATAATGATATTATCAAAAATGCTATTGTCCGGACAAAGGAATATGTTGTCGGAGGTTCAAATATATCATCAAGCATGGCGTCAGCGGGATTTTTCCCGAACATGGTTGTAAAAATGATACAGGTCGGCGAAGAAAGCGGCTCTCTTCCTTCGGTGCTCGAAAGAGCGAGCCAGCATTATGAAAGAAAAGTTGATTCTTTAGTTAGTACCATGATGAGCCTGCTTGAACCTATAATGATTATAACAGTCGGAGCGGTTGTATCGGTGGTGGTAATTGCGTTATACCTTCCGATTTTCACAATGTCAGATGTTTAAAATTGACTATCTGATGAAAAATAATAGTGGATTTTAATTCAGTCGGCCGGGGATTTTGCCGATTTTAGAAAAGTAAAAGTGAGATTTTTAACAAAATATTTTTATGGTTTTTTTTGGAGAAATTAAAATGACAAGAAGAAAAGGTTTTACACTGGTAGAGTTGATGGTGGTCATCCTCATAGTCGGAATTCTGGCCGCAGTGGCTATTCCGCTGATGCAGGGACGTATTGACAAGGCAAAATGGTCGGAAGCAAATGCCACAGCAGGTACAATCCGTACTGCGATTCGTGCTTATGCTGCGGAAACAAGCATTACTACTGCTCAGGGTCTTGTCGGCAGCAATCTCGGTGTTGCTGGTACACAGTCGGCATTAGGTTTTAGTGCTACAGACTGCGAAGGCACTTATTTTGAATCTGATTGCTATGTAATTACCGCAGTAAATGGAAGTGGTATTGCTACAATTACAGTTAATGCCGCCTCAAGTGCCAAGGCTGATAAACCTACAGGTTCGTATCAGTTGACAGAAGCCGGTGCCTGGACAAAACTATAATGGAGTAGAATAGTCTGTAGAGGAGGTTTATAAAATCCTGTCATAAAAAAATGGCATGAATTTTTCTTCCTGATAAATCAAACTTTTCTTTACATAGAAACGAATTGAAAATATCAGACCCGGGTCACACATATGAAACATAACAGTGGCTATGGCAGAGGAGACCATAGTCACTGTTGGTTTTAAATTGAAAAATAACACTTTTGACACAGACGATTCAAGCTTTCACAAGCGGAAATTACATTTTTAATTTCAGAAATAATATTTTTTGATTTTGATTTTTATGGTGTATATTTTATATAGCGGGTGTTCAAATCCAATAAAAGTTTCAATAGACAGAATTGGGAAAGATAATGTTTAATACAAAACGAAACTGCAGGACGGCTTTTACACTGGTTGAGGTGATAGCAACTTCCGTTGTTTTATGTATTATAGCTATCGGGTCATTGAATTTTCAATATTTCGCCGCTCGTGACTCCAAAATGTCACAGGCGCAAATATCAGCCACACGCACAGCACAGTTACTGCTCGAAGACTGGATGAGCAAGGGAGGTTCCGAAGATTATGATCCCGCAAGTCTTGGTCTTGGTTTTTCTCCAATCGAGGCTGCTCACCCCGAAGGAAGTGATAGCCTGGGCAGTAAGCTGCGTAATACTATGTTCAGTGTTACAATAGATGAAAATCTGCTGCTTGTGCTCCTGATGTCGAAGGACGTCTCTTATGATGAATCTGCGAAAGTAACGCTCCGACAGCTTTGTGTTTACGCATCAATCGGCAAGCTGCGCGAGGAAGATAAAACCACACAGATAGTGGACTATATTAAGCCTGTTATTTTAACTACTTTTGTCAGACTTGACGCGGGCGGCGGATAATCACTGGAATAATTCGGATTCAATACATGGAAAAACATTTGAAGAAATAATATGAAGCGAAATATTATGAAAAACCGGAATAAAAACAGAAGACATGGATTCACATTGATTGAAATTGTTGTTGCTATTGCAATCAATGTGATAGTTATTTCAGGTGTTGGAGTTCTCTTGGTCGGCGGTAATCGTGCCTGGCAAAAATGTTATAACTCTGCAAATAATCAGATGAAACAGGATGCACTTGTAACTACGCTGGAATTCGGCAATGCAGGAAGAAAATCGAATCGTCTTTGTTATACAATTTATAAAGAACATGGCGGTGTATATTCTCCTGCATTGCCGGAAACGGACGACCCGGAAGAAATCGTACATGGAGATGCGGTTGAATTCAGATATTGGGATACAGAGATTGATTCGACCGACAGTCAAAATTTGATGGATACGTCAAAAATGGCGACTGCCTATGCGTTCTTTTACATCGAAGATAAGAAATTGAAAGTCGATTACGGTTCATATCCCCCTGGAGCAGTTTCAGGCAGTACCGGCATAAAAAACACCGCTAATGTAATTACAAATATTCTTGCAGAAAATGTTACTATAAGCGATGCACAGGAAAGCGCTTTCAGTCATACGACTATGAATGGCATCGGCCAGGGAAGTGTTCGTATTAATATTACTCTTAAAAATCCGGACAATAACGAGTCTGTTCAAATTATGACCGCCACATATTTACGAAATATTTGGCCAAGGTAAGTTTGATGACTGTAATTTGGAGGATTGAAGCAGTGGAATATCGAAAAACGGAGAATGGCGTTTATATATCTGCGAATAATAACAGGCGTAAAGGCTCAGCGCTTGTCCTGGTTACGGTTTGCATGGTTGTTTTGTCTGCTTTGGGTTTGGGCATGCTTACAGTTGCTTACGGTGTCAGGCATAAAGCAGCAAAATTAAAAAACGAGACAATTTCCATGCTTGCGGCAGAGGCAGGTTATGAAAGTGCGGTTTTTTGGATGAGCCAGCAGAAGGATATGTTAAGCGCATTATATCTGGAAGATCCTGCTGTTTCAGGGGCACTGAATTTTGCGCAGGGAAGATGTAATTATAATATAGAGCTTTATACATTTGTCGGTTCCCGCCCGGTTTATAGGATTGTTTCTGTTGGTCAAAACGGCTCATTTTCACGAACAGTCGATGTTCTTGTTGTGCAGGCGATAAGCGGCTGGGATATGGGAATGTGCCGTATCCCGACGTCAAGTACAGATACACAAGCGGTGTTTTTTGCTGATAGCGAGATTATTGACATGCCTCTGCATGTTAATGACTATGAAGACAGCCCGGATAAAATTGATATTCACATTAAAGGTAATCCTCAATTTTTGCAGCCTGTCAGCATGGGGGAATCGAGATATCAGGGAGGCACCGGGCCTGACAAATATTCTTCTGCAATATCGGTGTTTGATGAAGGAATTTATTTCGATCAGCCTGATAATAAAGTGACAGACGAGGATATTGTACAGGATAAAATAGACCGTTTTGAAGACAGTACTAACGCATCGTATAGATTTATACCTGTCGCTTCTACATCTGTATCGAATCGTTATGCTGCAGTTCAGCTCGAATTTTTCGTTGAAGACGGCGTTGGTAAAGTCCGCATTACAAATGATTGTACTGTTCGAGGCAAATATGCCGGCTCTTACGACTATAAGATAAAAGCCGGTACCGATGGAAGTATATATGAGAAATACAATATATATAGTTATCATTATATGCCGTCAGATGCTGAAACGAGCGGTAAGAGGTTTACATGTCAGGTTGATGATACCTATGTTACGCAGAGTTTCAGCGGTGTAGAGTCAGAGCCGGGCGGACAGATTTATGTTAATGGAAATGTTATCATTGGCGGGGACAAGACCGAACATAACGGTGACCAGTTGGTAAAGGGAAAAATTTCTATAATTGCTACGGGTAATATTTGGATTGCTGATTCAATTAATCTTGATGGCCCGCATGATGCTGATGGAAAACCGTCTGATGATAATACTAATATTCTCGGGCTTGTTGCCCAGGGCGTGATTAAGGTTGTTGATCCCGGATTGTCCGCCAGCTACCCGACAGATGGTAGCGGAGGAGGAAATATAGCCGGGCTTGTATATGTGCCGATAGCTCGTTCAGGCGGCAGCAAGCAATATAACAGAGTTTTACCTGATCCGACAGTTGTCGAAGCAGCTCTGACAGTAGGCGGCGGAGGGTGGGGCGCTGAAAATGTCGGAAACAGAAAAGCGTACAGCCCGCCACAGGATGATTTAATTCTGCGAGGTACAATCACTGAGGCAATCAGAGGTGTTGTTGGTATGATTGGTTCAAATGGTTATCTCAAGAATTATTACTTCGACGACAGGGTGCTTGAGGGGATATTGCCCGGTGATATCTGGCTGCAGGGAAAATTTATTCCGGCGCCGGCAGGCTGGCATGATTATAGAGTAAGTCAATAAGGTTATTTACTCTGCCCGTGTTTATCATAAGCTCCCATAATATTTCTGCTTTTTGTATGGGATTAAATAATATATTATTATTTTTCAGAATTCGTGCAAAAAAATAATAAATTATTTAAATCATTTCTTTTTTCATTTTTAAGTAAAATCACATTCCTTTTAAGCCGATTAAATAACCTATGGATTTCAAGAAAACGATAAATTTGAAGCAAAATGACGTTATAGGATTGGATATAGGCTCATCCGCGGTTAAGATAATCGTTCTGAATAAAGACAGCGAGGGCTATAAAATTAAAGCCGCCGGTATCGCTGAAATCGCGGCGGATTCGGAAAACAATTCCAATTATTCCAGAGAGACTTATAGCAGAAATAATACAAATATTGTCAATGCCATTCGTGATTGCTGCACAGCCGCAGGGCTAAAAATTAAAACCAAACAAAACACAAATCTCGCTGTTTGCGGAGTGAACGGCCCTGAAGTTGCTGTTCGTGATTTTGCTTTTCCTACATTGCCGGATGAGGAAATTGAAAGTGCAATTACCCTTGAGGCAGAAGTAGTTTGCCCGTTTAACGCCGGACAAGCGGCCATTGATTATCAGCTTATGTCTAATAGTGACGGCAAGACAAAAGGAATTTTTGTAGCTGCTACAAATAACCTTATCGCAAATCAGACACAATATGCTAAAGAAGCCGGTCTCAAATGTGTTCTTATGGATGTTGACGGCCTGGCTATGTTGAACTGTTTCAATGGTTTGGCCGACAGCCGGGATAAACAGGCATCTGCTATTCTGAATGTCGGTGCTTCCTGTACTACTCTGGCGATTTTGAATAAAGAAGGCTGGCCTTTCATACGAGATACGAGTTGTGCCGGGGAAGATATCATCTCGCAAATTATAAATGATGTCAATATTTCCAGGTATGAACTTTTTTCGATTTTATTTAATGACTCTAAAGAAATGGCGGATGAGATTAAAAACAGCATGGAAAAAGCTTCTGAGCAGTTAATAACCGGTGTTTCAGAGGCGTTGCGTTTTTACGCCGCACAGGAAAAATCAGTGCCTGTACAAAAGATATTTGTCTGCGGTGGTTTTGCAAGCGCCAGTGGTTTTATTTCATTATTAAATTGCCGGTTTGGAGCGGAAGTTGTTTTATGGAATCCTTTCGGCAATATACGATGTGAAGCATCGCAGGAATGCAGAGACATTCTTAATAAGACCGGCCATTCCATGGTGGTAGCGGCCGGACTTGCTATGAGAACGGTTTAAATTTATTCATGGATTAAAAAGTGAAACAAAACTCTATTAATAATGAATCTATGTTTACAATTGACTTGTTAAAAGGACAAGGTATCCCGTCAAGGAACAAGCCGATAGGTGCAGCTATAGTCCTGATAACCTCTGTGGTACCTCTTCTTATAGCAATATCTTTATGTGGACTTCATTGGCATAGCAAGGTTGTCACCAGACTGAAACAGCATGATATACAAAAACTGGCTGCAAACATTTCTCAATTATCTGATGCCGTCGCTATAAAAAGGGATATGGAGAGAAAGAAATCTTTTTACAATACATGTCTGACTGAAGTGAAATCATCCATTGGTAAATTTACTCAGTGGTCGCCCGTGATGTCGATACTGATTGAGGAAATGCCTGCTTCTGTTATTTTAACCGGGCTTGAAGTTGAACACGAAAGAATGAAGAAACCGGTTTCGAATAATAATCAATCTAACAGTGCAGAAACAAAAGATGTAACAGTTACAAAACTGGTTTTACAGGTCAGTAATCAGGGACAGGGTGACTATGGTAAACAAATAAAGGATTTCCGGGAACGTCTATATGCTTCTCCTGTACTTGGATCGAAACTGGATAAAATCGATTTTTCAAGAAAAGCAGTGGAAAAAGATGGGATGGAGACTATCTCTTATCAGATTGAATGTTTATTTAAGCAGGAATTATAGTATGGTTCTTATCACGACATATAAAAAATATCTGAAGGTATCTGCTGTGGTCTGGCTCATTTGTCTGGTAGTTTTTGTTCTGGCTTATTTGTTTGTGATGAGCCCTCAAAACAAAAAAAGAGAAGATGCCGAAAAAGAGCTGGTCAATTTGCAGCAGGAGTATAAGATGGCACAAAAAGCTGCGCAGGAAGAGACAAAGGCTCGCTTAAATGAAGAAATTGAGCTTTTACAAAAGAAACTGAACAGTTTTGTTCTTGATAATAAAAGTGCTGCAGATTTGACTTTTGATCTCGGCAAGATTGCGGATGAAAGCAAGATTACATCGTTCAATGTTCAAAGTTATGATGCACAGAATTCTTCTGTTTCTGCAGATCCCAACAACATATTTGAAAAGCACATCAAAGTCAGTTTTGTTGCAGGATTTCAGGAGTTTGCACTGTTTTTGAATACACTCGAAAGGCATCAGCCTGTTTTGTTTATCAATGAATTTATGTTAAGCAGTCAAAATAAAGACAAGGCAACATTCCAGGTAATTCTTGATGTTGCCAGTTTTGTCCAGAAACAGCAGGCTGCAATTGCAAAAGATGTTGTCGCTGAAAAAGTTACGGACACGAAGCTTTAATAAGATAATAAAATATGTCAATAATTGATATGTCAATTTTGTCAGGAGATAACTAAATGGGCACGCATGATGAAATAAATGGAGCGGAGCCTCAAAATGAATTCTTATCCGGCTTCAGGATAAAGAGCAGAGAGATTTCACAAGGCGATGAAGCGCAGAATGTCACTCAACCGAAAGCCGGTGGTGGAATCGCTTCCAGAAAACCTGCATCAGAGCAGCAGAATCATACGGCATCGAATCCCTATCAGCTCACCCAGCAGATAAATAACGATAAGCGTGCTGACTATGTCGGCAAAGACTCAGTCGAAAAAAAGTCCGGCACAGATTTTGTTAAAAAGATAAAAAGCAAACTATTCCACGGGAAATCAAATGCCGAAGGCAAAAGACAAAAGATAATGATGGTAATGATACCGATTCTTTTTGTCGTAATGGTTTTTCTGTTCAGACAGGTTTTGAGTAAGCCGCCTCAGTCAACAGAAGGTAATACTAATGAAAACGATGCAGTTGCCGGTGTTAATAAATCTTCCTACGGTGAGATAGAATGGCAAATACCTGATCCATTGCCGCTTAAAATAAGAAATTCCTCTGCAAGCGAGCAAAATACATCTGATAATCCGGGAGACGAAACAATTACAGGTAATATTGAAAACGGGATAATGTATGTACAAAGTATCCTGTATAGCAATGATAATCCTTCGGTGGTTATCGGAAATAAGATTATATATTTAAACCAGAAAGTCAATGGTGCTGCTGTTGTGGAAATTCACAAAGATTATATTGTGTTCGAAAAAGATGGTAAAAGGTGGACACAAAAGGTAGCCGAAGAAATAGCGCCGGAGAAAAAGGACAAAGAAGTTCACTGAGATGTGAAATAGACCAGATAAAAATTAGGAAAAAGGAACTATTATGAAAAATTGTAATTCAAAATCATTAAGGTTAATATTACTTACAGCATGGATTGTTATCTGTTTTAGCGGTGTTTTTGTTTTTGCTGAGGAAGCCGGTGATAATATTACTGGAGAACAAAATACTGAAGAAACCGAAAAACTCAGCGAGCTTGACTTACGGATTCAGAAAAATGTATCCATCGATGTCAGTGACGTCCCGATTGAGATGGTAATAAGACAGCTTGCAGAGCAGGTGAATGTCGATTTCATTATAAGTCCGAATGTCACTGGTAATGTTACAGTTACTCTCACGGATGTATCTGTCGAAGAGGCGTTACAGAGTATTCTTGACGTTCACGGCTGTGCCTATCTAAAAGGTAAAAACGTTATAAGAATACTTGCAAGAGATGAGATACCTGCGATAGCGGAACGTCTTGTCACCGAGACGTACGAAATAATATACGCTGATATCGTACAGGTAGTCGAAGCCCTGGAAAAATTCCTGTCAGCACAGGGAAAGGTTTCATACATAAAGGGCACAAGCTACCTGATTGTTACCGATACAGAACCAAAAATCAGGGATATTACAAAACTCATTGAGAAAATAGACCGCATTACTGAGCAGGTTCTGGTTGAGGTCAGAATCTATGATATTACTTCCGAGGACAATCTCGATCTTGGCGTTGACTGGTATGCGGGCAGGAGAACGAACTTCGGTTCGACAGGTAATTTCTCAGATAGTGACATAACAATCAGCAGAGACGGCGCCGATGCTTTTCTTAACAGCCATACCGATCCAGGCGTTATAGGCTCATTCAGCGGCGGAACAAGCAAGACAGCAGATGCTACACAGGGATACCTGCGTTTCGGAGTGCTGAACGAACATATCGATATTGATGCTCAATTAAGAGCCGAGAAGGAAAAAATTGATGCAAAACTTCTTGCCAATCCGAGAATACTGGTTCTCGATAATGAAACGGCGATATTCCAGATAATAACCGAAAATCCTTATGTCGAACGAACAATAAACGGTTCCAATATTACGGAAACAGTTAAGTTCAAAGAAGTGGGCACCAAGCTGAATGTTACGCCGCAGGTTGCCAGAGACGGCAAAATAAGACTGCACATCATGCCGGAATTCGGCATTGTTGTCGGTTCAGTCCAGGTTTCCACAAGCAATGTACCTATCGTTGACACCCGAAAAGTCGATACGACTGCATTGGTAGATGACGGCCAGGCGGTAGTACTCGGAGGCCTGCGAAAGAAAGACACCACAAAACAAGTTAATAAAGTCCCGCTGCTTGGCGATTTGCCTATTCTTGGAAATCTCTTCAAATTTGAAGGCGAGACTACAACTGTTGCTGAACTGGTAGTCTTTATAACTCCGAGAATTGTAACTGATCTGGCATTGACAGAACAAGAGCAGAAAGCACTGGATTCTACACATTTCAGCGGACCCGAACCGAGTATGACAAGAGCGGAGAAGTCCGGATTCGGTAAGTAATAACTGCTGATTTCTGAAATGTATTTATCGCGTATCTTGTGACATGGAGGAGTGTCACGAGATACGCTTTTTTTAAAGCTGCAAAAAACACAGCGCGGCAAAGCCGCAACCAAATTATTTTTAGACACAGAGGAACACTGTTTTTTCTGACACGGATTCACACGGGATTAACACAGATTTCTCTTCCTGTTCCTATAGCAGATGATTCACTTCAAAAATCTGCGCTCATAATTTCTAAAGTATCTCTTCGAGCGGCTCACGCATCTTGCCGGTAAGCAGCAAAGCGGCGGCAGTTTTCGTTCGACGTCGCACTTCCAGGCGCAGCCTGCCGTGCAAATCGTCCGGCATGAGGACGAATTTGTTTTTTCTACGTCATTTACAGACTTTCGGCAAACAGTCTCATAGGTTTGAACGTCCAAACCATGACCACTAAGCCGTTGTATTAGAGCAACGTTTACTCTTCCTTTCTGAGTTATATATCGACAATAGAGCTATCGGGTGTTTACATTAAATAATGGGATTGCAAAAAACAGGCAGATCGTTAATTATAATAACCGCGTTTTTATTACAAAAAAGCCCCTGAGTATGGAGGGAGAGGTTTTTGCTATAAGTTTCACTGGTTGGTGGTTACTAAAATATTTTTCTTCTCTGTAACCAATTCACAAATCCTATACCAAAGAAGCCTAATAGAATCGCATTAGGCACGGGGATTACTGCTGTGCCTTCGAGTGGGAGGAACGCTTGCATCCCCGGCATCTCTCAAGCATCATTACTGAGGATTCCCAGATAAGCGCTATAGCCGCCTGGGCTGGTCGGCGTGAAGGTCACATCAACCATAATGTGGTCGCCATACAGCAGCTCTTGGGGCAGGAGTTCCCACGTTATGGGATTAAAAGAGAATGCACCAAGCGACCATTGGGGATCAAGCCAATCATGAGGATTGACATAAGGCGGATTGTCATCCGCAGTCTCATTGAGTAATACGACGTAAACCCAGACTGCGGTACCTGCGGGGTATCCGGGGCCGCCGCTGAGGAGATCGAAGGTTGTGGTCGAGGATGACCCAACCAGCACATTGCCGAAATCCCAACTTGTTGGTGAAATCCAAAGATCCTGTGCTTGAACAGGCGCAGCATTTACAAGGGCAACAACCAATAAAATAAAGATAATACTCGATCTCAACAGATATTGTGAACGAACAAGTTGAGCCATTTTCAACTCCTCCTGAAACCTAAACATAAATAAAATCCAATTATCGAAATAAGCAATTAAATGAGTAAAAGTGCAAACTTCTACGCAAAACTCCAATTATATTAAAACTAACATGGCATATATTGCTACCCTGCGTGCCGCTCCTTATGCAGTTTAATATAACAAAATTTCATGCAGATTGTCAATTGAATTAAAGGTGTATTTTGAGATGAAAAATGCCCCTGTGAGTGCGGAGGGAGAGGAAAAAGCGAGATATTTCACAGGGGCGTGTGATCAAAGTTGTTTATTCAAAGTACGCTTCTTCTTAATACTGGGCAGGTCGAAATATGTTCAAATTAAAAAGTATTTTATTTTTAACTTGACAAAATCGGGTTTTATGTTAATATTATAATATTATTAAGTGGAAAGTATTCTTTCATCTCTCAGAGAGTATCCCCATAAATTGAATAATGAGAGAAATTATTTATTTGGCCAATATAAAGGCCAAGGAGAAGTACAATTGAGTACAGGTACAGTAAAATGGTTTAATGCGGGCAAAGGATTTGGTTTTATTAATCAGGAAGATGGCGGCGAGGATTTGTTTGTTCATCATTCGGAGATTCGAACCGATGGTTACGCTTCGCTCGATGAAGGCCAAAAAGTAGAGTTTATAGTTGGACAGGGCAAAAAAGGCCCATGTGCAACTCATGTAGTTCCTTGCAAATAGGGACGCAGCTTGAAAACCAAAAGGCCGGATTTAATCCGGCTTTTTTTATGCACTTGCCTCACTGTAAAAAAAACTCAATCCCCTGATTCTGGTCTTGCTATTGTCTCAATTACAAGGCATTTAAAGCGGTAAAGGCTAAAAAAACATTTTTCTGGCTTTTATCGGTACATTATATCTGCGAAAATGCTTGATGTTCTTTATTTAAAGTGCTAATATAAGATTTAGAGAGGTTAAGGCCAATAAGAAAAATTTCAGGAAATACGATAACCTGACTGGCTGAAAAGATAAAGATGAGTGAAATATGAAAAAACCGAAAGAAGCAAATCAAACAGACCTTGCAGAAAATATCGAACAGTATCTCAATATCATAGACGAGGTTGAATTCTGGGTGCTCAAATACTGCTACGGCATAAGGCGAACCAAAGATACGCGACCCTATCGTCCGACAGGCCGATACGAAGAACCTTATCTTATAACAAAGGATGGATTAGCATGGCTGGAAAAGTTCTATCTGATGTTCAATCTCGATAAGGATGACCACAAGGTCATAGATGATGCTCATATCATTCTGTCGGAACTATCCAGCAAATCTGCGTATGAAAAATACAGGAATGAAGAAACCTTTAAGCAGAATTCTAATATACTGAGATGCATTGAAAGATATATGCAGCGGATTCTAAAAGATATAAAACTGCATGCGGGCATTAAGCTGAATTAGCATAGGAGAGCCTGGACAAAGAGCAGGTTCCAGTTTTGTTACCACGAAGAACACTAAGAACCTCGAAGCTTTGAATTAAATAAATACTAACGACTAAATACTAACTTCACCACGAAGCACACGAAGAACTCGAAGGTATTATCCACAGATGAACGCAGATTTTCAAGGATTTTTTTCTACGGTTGTCATTCTCGCGCAGGCGGGAATCCATTTACTGTTTACTAAATACTAAATACCAACGACTAACGACTAAAAATTGTCCGTAAAAGTGCTTGATTTTCTTCGTTTATAGTGATATTGTGCTTTTTTCAGCGGTAAGTGTATTAAATTAAGGAGTAAATACTATGGCAAAGAATCGCACCAATATAAAAAGGAATAAAAACGTTCAATCAGGCAGTGTAACAGCCGCACCGGCCAAACCAGAAAGCATAAAGATTGAGAGCAAACCAATAGACCCGGCCCGTGACCCGATAACCAATCTTTTCAAGCCGAAACAGAAACTAACGCATGAGCAGATTTCGGAGCGGGCGAAGCTCATCTGGCAAAATCGCGGCTGCATACCCGGTGAAGATGAGCGGAACTGGAAAGAGGCTGAAACCCAATTAAAGACCGAACTTGGCATTGATTGACGTTTTACACTAAGAAGCTCTGTAAAATGATTGAGGTTTTTTAGATTGGCGGCAAACTTATTAATTATAAACAATTCACTACAAAACTTCAGGAGATAAAATGGAAAATGAACAGTCTTTTAATGGCGAGAATGAAACAGAACAACAAATTTTAAGTAAAAATGTTTCTGATTTAACACTCTGTTATCTTATTTGCCCTCAAGATGCGTCTAATGCTTTCCTTGGAGCATTGATGATTACTGATTTTCGTGCAAGACCAGTTCATTTTTCTTATGTTTCACCTATTCGTCCGACAGTAATACAACGAATACTATTTGGTTCCACTTTGAATTCACATGTTAAGATAGACGTGATCGCCCAAAAATTGCTTTCTGGTATCCCACGAGTTCCTGATGTTGTCTTTGTAGATGACCAAGAAATACTTTCCATTAAACGGTTAATAAAGAAACCAACAGCTTGCCTAAAGAAAAATGATACACAGGATTCAGATCCAACAAAGCTGTCAATATTAGATTATAAAGCTGAGTCTAACGAAGATCAGGAAATAATCGGACAGATTATAGCAACTCTCGAAAATCAAATAGATTTAATAGAACCTTTTTCCAGAATGAGGCAGGCACTTAAAGAAGCAATTAAATCTCCCGATGTAAGCAATTTAAAGTGAGAGTAATTCGATAGAAGTATTATGAATTGGTTCGATAGAAAACTTAGAAAGCGAAAAAGTATAATTGATGACCTTAAAGCCAAGATCGCTTTAACTTCTCTATCAGATATATCCTGCTTTCAATCTGATATATTTAAAAGCGAGCAAAATAACTTTAATATCTCTCCGAATGTCAAATTTGAAAATGTTGAAATTACTTTACCAACTCATTTTAAAGAACATGTTCAATTTGAAATTCCTGATATTTATACAGAACAACTTTCTATAGAACCTTATCAATTGCGTAAAGTTCCACGTTTTGAAGAAATCGTTAAAATCCATATTATATCTTTAAATGATTTTAAATTTTCAACACAAAGATTTGATTTTGGACCTGAAAGGCAAGAACCTAAATCATTATTTCATGGAGTAAAACAGCCTCTTGGTATTGGCGGAATAAAAGTAAAACCGGTTGAACCGCCTGCTCGACCTTCAAAACTCGATAAGCAGAGTCTTGAAGAACGCCTGAAATGGCTTCTTACGCCTCCAATTCATGAGATACTATCTGATCCTCAGTTATCATTACCGGAAAAACCTTTTACCTTCCAAACTTTTGGCATCAAGTGGCTCTATGACAGGGAGAATGCTTTGCTTGCTGATGAAATGGGCTTGGGTAAAACAATGCAGGCCATAATTGCTGCAAGGCTTTTGTGGAAACAAGGGATTATAAAACAAGTTCTTATAATCTGTCCAAAGACGTTAATTTCAAACTGGAAAAAAGAATTCTGTAAATGGTGGCCGCAAGTTACTCAAAATATACATATCGCAGGTACTGACAGGCAATTCTTCTTAAAGTTAGGCACACCGAATGTTATCGTAAAAATCATAAATTATGAATCTTTATCACGAGAGTTAGATTGGCTAAAAGACCAGAAATTTGACCATGACTTAATTATCATTGATGAAGCACAACGTATTAAAAGCCCAAGTGCAAAAACCTCGCAAGCTGTGAAAGCCCTTAAAGCAAAAAGACGATGGGCACTTACTGGCACACCGCTCGAAAATAAAATTGATGATGTTATCTCAATATTTAAATTCGTCGAACCTAACTTGGTTGATTACACAGATTCGGAAGAATTTATTTGCAAGCAAATTCGCCCTTATATTCTTCGACGTCGCACAGATGAGGTTGACATCGAATTACCAGAAAAATTCGAACAGGATGTTGAAATTACGCTAGACTCTGAACATCATAATGTTTACACAAAAATGGAAAATGAAGGAGTTGTTGAACTTAATGAAATGGGCGATCAAATAACAGCACAACATGTATTTGCATTAATTAACAAACTCCGCCAATTCTGTAATTTTTGTCCTATCAGCGGAGCGAGTGCAAAACTTGAGCGACTTTTGGAGGACATGGAGGAAATAAAAGAGAGTAGTCGAAAAGCATTGATTTTTTCACAGTTTGTTAAAGAAGATTATGGTATAAAGCGTCTCGCGAAAGAGCTCGATATAAACGGATTCAAAAACCTTCAGCTGTTTGGTGAAACTTCTAATAGAATTGGTGATATAGAAAAGCAATTTAATACTGACAAAAATATTTCCTCTTTGTTATTACAGTTCAAGGTTGGGGGAGTAGGTTTAAATCTGCAGGCTGCAAATTATGTTTATCTTTTTGACAGATGGTGGAACCCTGCGGTCGAGGATCAGTTGCCCAAAAGAGCACACAGAATCGGACAAACTCAAAAAGTATTTGTCCGTAAGTTTTATTGCAAAGACACTATAGAAGAGAGAATTCTCGTAATATTATCCAAAAAGCGAGAAGATTTCAAACGAATAATAGATGAAAACCGACCAGCCGAAAGTATGGGTCTTACAGAGGAAGAAATATTCTCTTTGTTTAATTTAAAGGTTCGACCACGCAAACAAACTCATCAAATACATGATGGACAACCTGTTGAATGGAATCTTGAAAACACATCTCCTTCGCAATTTGAAAATTTGGTAGCGGAGATTTATGAAAAACAAGGTTATAAAGTAACTATAACTGGTGGAAGCCACGATGAGGGTATAGATATTGTTGCTGAAAAATATGTTGGTAATGCTCACGAAAAAGTGATAGTTCAATGCAAACATCAGCAGGCTAATGTTGGTCGTCCAGTTCTTCAGCAATTTTGGGGGGTTATAACTTCAGACCATAGTACTACAAGAGGAGATTTTGTAACAAGTGCAAGTTTCTCTGGTGAAGCAAAGGATTTTGCTAAAGAAAAAAGATTAACTCTTATAGACCGCAATGAACTTATTAGGCTTGCAAAAGAGTATAAAGTTGCGATGTTGAAATAAGCCCTATTTCTCCGCCCATGGTGGCTGGACAATGTCGGTAATAGTCGTTAGAAGGAAAATAGTTATGGGCAGTAAAAGGGAAGTTGTATATTTATCTGAGCTTAAAGATATTCAGATTTTATGGCCGGGAGATATTCGGTCTTTGGCAGAATTTAAGCTACGCTGCTGTGATTCCGAGGATAAAATAGCTAACTCGAATAGCCGCGGCGGGATACAGAAATCACGGCCGACAATTCATGGACTTGCCGCAGACTTTGAGCATATGACAAATATTTCCATTTCAAGAATAGAAAGGATACTTAAAGATTATGGTTTTAATCTGGGAGCAACGATAGAATTTGATGTATTAAAACTTGTATCATCTATTTGTTAAAAGCATTAAAGATGAAAAAGAAAAACAAGCAATATGAGATATTAGTAGAAGGAAAAACAGATAGTTGTTAGTGGTTAGTGAATAGTGAAATAATATGAAGCAAAACAAGCAATAGCCGTGTAGTTTTTAGTTAAGGAGTTTTATTATGTCTATCGGAAAAGTAATTGAAATCAGTTCATCTTCAACGAAGAGCTTTGAAGATGCCGTTCGCGAGGGTATCAAGCGTGGGACAGAAACAGTTAACGATATTCGCGGAGCATGGATCAAAGAGCAAAACGTGCGTGTTGAAAATGGCAAGATAGTCGAGTACCGCGTAAATATGATGGTCACTTTCATCGTACACGACAAGAAATAGATTTCATAGTAGTCATGGCGAGCCGCTCAGCGAACGATCTATCTTTAGTGACTTCAAGAAGAAACAGAAATATCTTTCTCGTTCTCAGCGGCTGGCCGTTGTAGTTTTTGGTCGTTGGTCGTTGGCTTATAGAAGTGGTTAGTGGTTGGTGAATGGTGAATAGTATAAAAACAGAATACAGAACACAGGAAACAGTAGTCAGAATTGAAATGAATTGGTGATTGTTGAAGTAATATGAAGCAAAAGAAGAGTCATATAGTTTTTTGGGAGATGGTTCTGCTTATCGGCTCTATTCCT
>JAFGEF010000122.1 GCA_016931715.1 Sedimentisphaerales bacterium | reverse complement strand
TAATGGAATCAATAGCATCAAACCTGCACGGTTTTCTAAAAAAAAATAGCCGGAAATTTGTCAGTGCCGGACAAAAAGTTCCTGCGTGAGAGCCTGATAAGTCTTCTTCGCTGCGGCAAACCAGATGGCACGGCACACACCAAACCAGCGAACAACCTTCCTTTCAAGACTGGACAGGCTCGAATCACACCTTGCAAAGAATAACAACTTTGATAATAAAATCAAGTCCGAATTACCGGATACATGGCTGCCATTTATTAAAGAAGATACGCACATTTAATTGGACTGCGATATGTCGGTTGGTTTTTCTGGCTGTACTGGTAATGATTTATTTATGCAGACTTATTGAGGAGAATCCGAACATTTGCGAGCGATTGGTTTATTTGAGTCAACCTCTGCCGGATAATCCTGATTTCGTTTTATATCGCTTACTGACAGGGCTTACTGAAGCAATAAATACATGTTTTTGGTTACACAAAGATTTGCTGAGGCGAACCTTATGAGAAAAGCCCTAAGTTTGAGAAACTTAAGCTCTTGACACAATGACAAACGGAGTTATTATGTAATTATGCTCAAAGAAACAGAAAACTGGTTAGAAATGGTCGATTATGATTTAGACACCGCCAGGCAAATGTTTAATACAAAACGTTATGTCTATGTCATTTTTATGTGTCATCTCGCTATAGAAAAAGCCCTTAAAGCCATCGTATGTGAAGAAACTAAAAAATTTCCGCCGAAGACACATGATTTAATCTTTCTAACAAAGCTTGGCAAGATAGAATTTCCCGAAGATTTACTGAATTATATCGGAAAAGTAAACAACGTAGCTGTTGTCACAAGATATCCTGAAGACTTGTCAAAACTTGTGTCAAGTTATACTCAAGCTGTTACTCAGGAGTATTTGAATAATACAATAAAGGTGATAGAATGCATAAAGCAGGATCCCAGATTAGAGAAATCATAAAACAATATAAAGATTCGCTTTTGAAATATGGCGTTCAAGCGGAACGTTTCATTTTATATGGTTCGTTTGCGCAGGGAAATCCCAGGGAAGATAGTGATATCGATTTAGTGGTTGTATCTGAGAGTTTTCAGAAAATGGACTTGCGTGAAAGACTTGAAGTATTGGGCATGGGAGCAGCGAGGATTATGATGCCGATCGAGGCAAAAGGTTACACTGCCGAAGAAATCAAGTCAGCTCCTGAAATTAGCTTTTTGGGTGAGATATTAAAATCAGGTATCAATATTAATGTGTAAGATTTAGAAATAAAAATCTTGCTAATGGTTGATAAATGACGCAATAGCTGCCTGGCCAAGAGAGATGCCTCCATCGTTGGAAGGAACTTCTTTGTTATAAAGAACAATAAAATTCTTATTTCTTAAAATTTTAATCAGGCGGATTAGTAAATAACTATTGCAGAATACACCGCCGGTCAGGACTACCGTATTGAGGTTTGTACTTTTTCTTGCGTGTTTCGCCATTTCAAGCAAAGCTGCGGCGATGGTATTGTGGAATTTTGCAGAGATTATGCTTTTATCGATATTATGCCATACATCAGATACAATATGTTGAATTGTCGGTGAAGAATCAAAAATTAATTCGCCTTTTCTGAAGGTGACTGAGAAATCATATTGTTCTTCAACATCGAGAGCGGCAGCCGCTTCCAGAGACATAGGCAACTGGGCATCGAAGTGATTATAATTACCGAGACCAATAATAGCAGCAACGGCATCGAAGATTCTTCCGAGACTTGATGTTTCTATGCAATTTATTCCTTTTTCAAGCTGCGCTAAGATAATTTGCAGCCTGTTTTTATCAGGCTCGATTTTATTGACAAGCCAGTCGAATTTTTCTAATGAAAAAGCATTGCCATACGCTTTCTTTAGCAATGACAAAACAGGTCTTATCGCTTCCTTGCTTGCTTTATCTGCGCCCGCAAGCTGGTAATAAGCCAAATGCCCGAAACGTTCGAACTTTTCGAGCGAAGCAATCAGGCATTCGCAGCCCCAGATTTTTCCATCAGTTCCATAGCCAGTACCATCGCAGACTAAACCTATCACAGTTTCATTTATGTTGTGTTCCGCTAAAACGGAAGCTATATGTGCCCAGTGATGCTGTACCTGAATAATTTTCGCTGCGTTTAGCGAGTGCGCGTATTGCGTTGACATGTATCCGGGATGAAGGTCGCAAACAACTATTTCCGGTTTAACTTCGAATAGTCCGGCTAAATGTTCAATTGAATTTATATAGTGATGATATACTTCCGCGTCTTCAAGGTCGCCTATATGCTCGCTGCAAATAAGCTGATTTCCTTTTGCAAAGCAGAAAGTATTTTTCAAATCCGCTCCAGCGGCAAAACAATCAGGATTTTCAGATGATGAAGATTTCTTCGTCATTTCATTCCTCGCAATGACATAATGAGAGGTTCTTTCCATTATTATGGGAGTCGGAACGTACCCTCTTGACCTTCGCAGCAGGGCGGGCTGCTCCTGGATTATATGAACTATCGAATCATCGACCTGCCTGAAAATATCCCTGTCATGCATAAGAAAGACATCAGCAACATTACCAAGCCTTTCCAAGGCGGTCTTGTTTTTACAAATCAGAGGCTCATCGGAAATATTGCCGCTGGTCATTATAAGAACTTCTATTCCATGTGCGAAAATCAGGAAGTGGAGCGGCGTATAACACAGCATGAATCCGAATGTTTTTACTCCCTGTGCCGCATCTGAAGCTATGGAATTGCCTTCCTTTTTTGGTAATAATACGATAGGGCTTTGCGGGCTTTTTAAAATCTGCTCTGCTAATTCGTCAACAATCGCGTATCTTTTTATCTTGTCGATTGAGTCGGTCATCAATGCAAATGGTTTATGGTCTCGCTTCTTTCTTTCTCTCAAACGTTTCACAGCTTTATTATTAATCGCATCTGCGGCTAAGTGAAATCCGCCAAGTCCTTTTATCGCGACAATTTTTCCTTCTAAAAGCAGTCTCGCTGTTTCAGCGATTACTCTGTCAGTCTGCGTTTCAATCCGCTTGCCTTTGTTGTCAGAGAGCCATATTTTCGGTCCGCAAGTCGCACACGCAACAGGCTGGGCATGAAAACGCCTGTTTGTTACATCAGTATATTGTGCAGCGCATTTATCACACATCTCAAAAGCCGACATTGTTGTATTGGGCCTGTCATAGGGAATGCTTTTGATAATTGTATATCGCGGCCCGCAATTAGTGCAGTTGATGAACGGATAACTGAAGCGAAAATCCTTCTCATCGTTCATCTCATTCAGGCAGTCCCGGCAAATTGCCGTATCAGCAGTTACCTGTGAGAGGGGAGTGCCTTGCGAATCACTTGCTTGAATTGTGAATTTTCTCTCATTTTCAATGAGGGGAATATCGAAAACCTGGCACGTTTCAATATGAGCTAATGGCGGCTTATCAGGCTCGGAATTAAGTTTCAATAGAAATAAAGAGATTTTATTCTCATGACCCTGCAATTCGATTGTTACGCCAGTGGTATCGTTGTAAACAAAACCGGAAAGACCGAGTTCTGAAGCGATTCTATGCACCGCAGGACGAAAACCGACACCCTGCACGCGCCCTGTTATTATTATTTTCTGCCTTTTAATCAATATATGGATTCTCAACAATTACATCAAATTTCATAAGAAATACGTTTTTGATTTATTCAGAGTTCTAAATATACCAGAAAATGGAAAAAACTGGTATTTTAGAATAAGAAAAAAGTTTGCATAAATGATATAGTCATGCTAAAATTAAGAAAATCGGGTTTTTCGTCCCGATTTTCGGGGCCATAGCTCAGATGGGAGAGCGCTTGCATGGCATGCAAGAGGTCGCGCGTTCGAATCGCGTTGGCTCCATTCTGCAAGTCCTTGAAATTAAAAGATTTGTGAAATATCATCCCTATGTCATTCCAGTTGACAACATTCTAGGGTGTTCGTCCAGTCTTGTTCCATTACACCACTTCCGGCCAGCCCGTGGATTATGTTGATTTTGATAATTACACCGCATATGAACCGCATGCACGTGGTATTGAACGTGAAATCCCTGCTGGCAACTCAAAACCAGGTGAGTCCGAATCGTTCCAGTGGATTAATTTAATGCGTGGTGATACAATGCTCATGGCTTTGGCGAATCATCAGGACCCTTGCTCTTTTAATATCAGGAGGTACCAGCTAATGTCAGGTAAATGGATAATAATTAGTTTATACTTGACCGTATCGTCGGCAGTTGCACAACAAAGTGACAGAGTAGAACTTGGACGCATGCAAAACGGAACTGCGGTTTCCTTTGTCCGCACAACAGGAGGTGATTGGGGTATAGAAATTTCCGGAGGTACAGCCCTGCGTTTCACGCAACCGAAGCCCGCGCAGATAGAGCTTTTTGAAGGCCGGGAAGTGCTGCATCTTGCTGCCGGTTACCAGTCAGTACAAAAGGAAAATGAGGCAGTAATAGCAGCCGCAAAAGTGGCTGGTGATGGCCCACCGGCGGCGTTTGTTGTCGAGGACCGCTGGAAAGTATCGGGCAATGTTTTGTTACTGAACCGGAAAGTGAATGTGACCGGTGCAGATGAAGATGCAGGATTTTATTCAGCCATACTGTTTTCGACTGCATCTACAGTCAAGTGGGAGGATGTTAATTGTCTTGTTCCGGGTCTGCTCTATGCCAATCCGTCATATGCCGGAGGTCGCTCTCCCACCAGCATCTCAAATTACCGCGCCAAACGCTTC
Source organism: Sedimentisphaerales bacterium (assembly GCA_016931715.1). GTDB lineage: Bacteria > Planctomycetota > Phycisphaerae > Sedimentisphaerales > Anaerobacaceae > JAFGPS01. The sequence goes on along the minus strand of JAFGEF010000122.1, from coordinate 11,276 downwards.
GAAATACGCGAGGATTATATGTCTGCACCATTGTTTGGAACTTTATTCGAGGACGGGAATTGGCTAGCTGTATTGGACATGGCGCCTCGCGGTGATACTACGCAGGCCGAGAGCACTGCTTCGGCGGCTGCTACTATCATCGATGAGCGAATTCAATTTGGAGCATTGGGTGTGAAAGAAGTTACAGGCGGTGGTATTGAGATAGGCTTCTGGCTTCCGGGTACCACAACAGAAATCGGGGGCGGGGGTGGTCGGGGTACCAGAGGTACACCGGCAGGTACAGCAACTGCAAATGTAAGCCGACGCTGCCATCCAGTCAAAGCAGGATTCACACAGAGTTACCAGGTAGGTTTCCGCTTCGGAAAGAGCAAATCATTTAATGAAATGGAGCGCGATGCCTGGCGCTGGGCATGGGAAAGTCTTAATCCCAGGATATATCCAATCGATGTGGGTGTCGTTCGCCGCACGCTGCTTGATCATCTGTCGAACCGTGTCATGGTCGTGGAAGACCGGACTGGCATTCCCTTTGAGATGGATACACAAACGGGAAGGCTCAGCCAATACGGATTGAAGATTATCATGGGTTTCTGCGGCAAGAACATCGAGGGGGCAGACCAGTTGTTGCAGGAAGGCGATCGCGACAAGACTGAGCGGGGTCAGAAAATGCGGCAGCAGGGGCTGGCGATTATCGACAGCCTCATTCGCCTGGTGCCGATGTCACCGCCCGCCGGGGTGGGTTTCAATATCGACACCGGTCAGGCTGTCCCGGCTAACTTCGTGCCTGGATTCACGGCGCGGATGCCGGCGGAAGACCTGGCCGTCCTGGTTAACACCTACCGTCGCGAGAAAGCAGCCGGGCGAGACCATCCGGAGTGGATTAAGTGGGTCACTGCCTACTGCGACTGGCTCATTACACAGCAGAATAACGATGGCTCCTTCCCGGCTGCATGGCAGGCAGGGACGGGACAAGTGATTCGGGACGGGAAAACCACCAGTTATGTCCCCGTGCCTGTGCTGGTGCGGCTTAGCGAAGTAACGGGACAAAAGAAATACCTTGACTCGGCGACAAAGGCGGCTGAATATATCTGGACGAACTTCGGCAGCAAGGGCGTGTACCTGGGCGCAACCGGCACAGGGAACAATATTGCCGACAAAGAGTCCGGAATGTTGTCAATGGAGGCATTCCTGACTCTCTATAACAACACCAGGGATCCCAAGTGGCTCGAACGTGCCATGGCTGCCGGTGATTATACCGAAAGCTGGATTTGGATATGGAATGTACCTATGCCTATGGACGCTGATGATTCGAGACTGCACTGGAAGAAGGGTGTACCGACAACAGGCGTTAACGGAATTGGCTCTGATGGACCCGGCGGTGTTGACCAGTACCTGGACTGGGCTGTTACGTCCTATGCTCAGTTATACAAATACACAAAAGACGAACATTACCTGGCTGTGGCACGTGTCCTTCTTCATGACACAAAAGCCATGCTGGCATTACCGGGGCGCACGTATGACTTGCTGGGCCCGGGCTGGCAGCAGGAACACTGGAATATGGGACCGGGCAGGAAAGGCATGGGAGCTCACAGGAACTGGCTGCCATGGATTTCAATCAACCACCTGCACGGCATAATGGGTCTGGAAGAACTCGATAAAGACCTGTATCAGCGTCTGGCTAAAGTGGAATAAATTTGATTAAGTATCTGAGATTTTTTCATTCTTTGTAATCAGGAATATTTAAAGTAAAAATAATAGAATTATAGTGGATTTTATTGGAGGTAAACACAGATGTTCCGCAAATGTGTAATATTTGGATTATGTCTTGCAGTATCGACGGTTTTTGCACAACAAGGTGATCGAGTGGAACTTGGACGCTTGCAGACAGGGGCAGCAGTCTCGTTTGTTCGCGCAGGAGGAGGTGAATGGGGTATCGAAATAGCTGGTGCTCCCGCTCCTCGCATTTTACAGTCGAAACCAGCGAAACTTGAAATCTTTAACACAGAGGATGATATTCGCCAGCTTGCTTCTGGTTATAAGACAGTTACAAAATCGACAGCCGGAATCGAAGCCAGTGCTGAAATCAAATATAGTGATAATGTTGTCTTTCAGGTGAAAGACAATTGGAGTCTTGGCAGTGCGGTGGTTTCGGTAAGCAGGAAAGTGGAAGTAACGGGGAATGCTCCGGGCGGCTTTTATTCGTCTGTTATTCTTACAGTAGATCCTTCCGTAAGCTGGACTGATGTGAACTGTCTTGCCCCGGGTTTGCTGTATGGCGACCCTACCTACGATGGCGCCGGCTCGCCCGGTGGTACGCAGAACTATAATGCGAAGTGTTTTATGATGCGTGAAGATATCTTGTCAGCGCCGCTGTTTGCGCTCTCTTTTAAAAACGGCCACTCAGTCGCCGTGCTTGATGCTGCGCCGCGAGGTGACACAACTGTGGAGGAAACACCGCAAAGAGCTGTAATGACCGATGCACGGTTTCAGTTCGGTGCACTCGGTGCATGGCAGACGGATAATAATCCAATTGAATTTGGTTTTTTATTTCCTGGTACGACGAGAAGTGCTGGTGGCGGCTTCGGCCGTGGACGAGGTACACAGCCTGCAACGCCGAGATGGACACGGCGTTATCACCCAATTTCTCAGGGAGTTGTTCACAGCTACCAGGTTAGTTTTCGTTTTGGTCAGAACGAATCTTTCCGGGACGTGACGCGAAACGCATGGCGATGGGCGTGGAACACACTGAATCCCCCCATCATATATATTGACGTCGAGCAAATGCGCCGGATTTTGACGGACCACCTTGTTGCGCAGGCTAACACTATTGATGGACGAACCGCTATGCCGTTTGTCATCAATACCATCACAGACGAGAAACAATGGAATTATACAATGACAGCGATGGGCTTTGTTGGCAAGAATATTGAATGTGCGGACCAGTTATTGCGAGAAAGTGACCGTGATAAGACCGAACGTGGGCAAAAGATGCGTCAGACGGGTCTGGCAATCATCTCGTCGTTGATTCAGGCCCTTCCGACAGTCCCGCTTCAGGGTACCGGCTATAACCTTGCCACAGGTAAGCCGTGGGGTTCCACTGGAGAGCAATCGGATAATAACTGGACTGCCCCCTGGCTGCGGAATGCCACAGAAGATATGCGAGTGCTGATGCGTGCATACCGGCGCGAGAAAGCACAAGGCAAAGAGCATCCGGAGTGGTTCAACTGGGTCAAGCAATATGTGGACTGGCTGATACTCCAACAGAGACCGGACGGCTCTTTCCCGCGGCGGTGGGAGCGCGGGAGCAGCGAAGTCGCAGAGGCAGCCGGAACGACGAGCTACAATCCTGTGCCATTGCTTGTTCTGATGAGCGATGAGACGAGTGACCCGAAATATAAAGAGTCAGCAATTCGTGCGGCCGAGTACGTCTGGGCAAACTGGGGAAATCGGGGCGTTTTCATCGGAGGCGCGATTGACAATCCGAACATCACCGACAAAGAGGCTGGTATGCTCAGCCTGGAAGCCTATCTGAGTCTCTATGACGCGACTAAAGAATCCAAATGGCTGGAACATGCCCAGGCCGCCGCTAATTTCGCTGAGAGCTGGATTTGGATTTGGCAAGTACCGATGCCTCAAGATGCAAACGACTCGCAGCTCCACTGGAAAAAAGGTGTACCTGCTCTCGGATTTCAGGGTATAACAGCAGCGGTCGCAGGTGCTGTTGATGAATATCTCGATTGGTCCGTGCCTTCCTATACAAAGCTGTATAAGCTCACGAAGGACCAGCATTACCTTGATGTGGCAAGAGTTCTTTTGCATAATACAAAACAGATGGTTGCTCTTCCGGGGCGTCAGTATGACTATAAAGGTATTGGGTGGCAGCAGGAAGGCTGGAGCATGAGTACAGGTTCCCGTCGCGGCATCGGAGGTCATCGGTTTTGGCTGCCGTGGATTTCCGCAAACCACCTTTACGGTATAACGGGGCTGGAGGAATATGACCCTGCTTTGTTTAAAATGTTATGTGTTAAACCCGCTACACCGGCAGCAGGAACGACTGCAAATTGATACGGATTAATCATGAATAATTTATGATTGCCTTCGTTGTAAAAATAGCTAATGTAAAAGATAAAATGTATTTTTTTTCAAGGAAATGTTATGAAGATACTACAGTTCTGTAGAATTTTGTTACTATCGACAATGTGTCTGGCAGGTCTATCTTGTGCTGTATCCGATCAATCACGTGATATTGTAAATTTTAATCGTGATTGGACATTTCATCTCGGTGATGTCTCGGGCGCCGAAGCAGCGGCATTTGATGATGCAAAGTGGGATAATGCGAATCTGCCGCACTCATTTTCTATGCCGTATTTTGCGGCAGATAGATTTTATATCGGCTGCGGCTGGTATCGGAAACAATTCAATGTTCCTCATGCATGGTCTGGCAAACGCATAAACCTGGAGTTCGATGGTGTGTTTCAAGTTACAGAAGTGTTTGTAAATGGCCAGCTTATTGGCGAACATAAAGGCGGCTATACCGGTTTCACATTCGATATAACTGATGCCATAAAAATTGGTGATAATATTGCGGCTATTCGAGTGAACAACAACTGGGATGCTCGTCTGGCACCGCGAGCCGGTGAACATACCTTCTCCGGCGGTATTTATCGAAATGTGCGGCTTGTTGTGACATCGCCGGTACATGTCGCATGGTATGGTACATATGTTACAACGCCGCAGGTATCGAAGGAATCCGGTACAGTAAATATGAAAACTGAGGTTGTAAACAATTCAGATGTGGAAAAATCTGTCACTGTGAAAACTTATGTTAAAGATCCAAACGGAAAAGCTGTCACGCAAATGGAATCCACACAGACTATTAAGGCTGGAGTAACCAATGTTTTTGATCAAACCAGCGAATTGATTGTTAAGCCAAATTTATGGTCACCGGAACATCCGTATTTATATACAGTTAAAACTTTTGTTTATGATGGTAACAATCAAGTTGATGATTATGTTTCACCGCTCGGATTTCGCTGGTTCAAGTTTACCGCCGACCAGGGATTCGTTCTCAATGATGAGCACTTATATTTCAAAGGAGCAAACGTTCATCAGGACCATGCCGGTTGGGGTGACGCAGTAACTGATAGCGGATTTTTGCGTGATGTAAAGCTGATAAGGGACGCCGGATTCGATTTTATTCGCGGCTCGCATTACCCGCACTCACCTGCGTTTTCCGAAGCATGTGATGAACTGGGAATGTTGTTTTTGTCAGAAAACTGTTTCTGGGGCACCACCGGTTTCAGAAGTCCCTGGAGTTCGAGCGCTTATCCGACAAATCCCGCAGACGAGGCTGAATTTCAGGCGAGCGTACAAGCCAGTCTGCGTGACATGATTCGTATTCATCGCAATCACCCGAGCATTATTGCATGGAGCATGGATAACGAAGTCTTTTTCAGTGATGGTTCTGTGATGACTAAAGTAAGAACATTCCTAAAAGAACTTGTTGACTATGCGCATGAACTTGATAGTTCACGACCTGCTGTAATTGGCGGCTGTCAGCGAGGTGAAATCGATAAACTTGGCGACGTGGCTGGTTACAACGGCGATGGTGCTCGTTTATTTGCGAATCCTGGAATTCCAAGTATTGTGACTGAGTATGGTTCCACAATGACGGATCGTCCCGGTAAATATGATCCTGGCTGGGGTGATTTGCCAAATACGCCGGGTGCAAATAGAAATATAGTTGGTTCATGGCGTTTGCCATGGCGCAGCGGCGAAGTGATATGGTGCGGATTTGATCACGGCAGTCTCGCGGGTCGCCGATTCGGCTCTATGGGCATACTTGATTATTTCAGATTACCGAAGCGCCAATGGTATTGGTATCGCAATGAATATATGCAAATTCCACCACCTGAATGGCCAATAGAAGGTATTCCTGCCGCGTTGAAATTGACTGCGGACAAAACTACCCTCCAATCTGTAAACGGCACAGATGATGTGCAAATCATTGTTACTGTCGTGGACAAAGATGGTAAAGCTTTAAGCAACTGCCCGCCAGTGACACTAACAATAGAATCAGGTCCCGGTGAATTTCCTACCGGTCCAAGCATAGCGTTTGCTCCGGACTCGGACATTGCGATTCGTGACGGCCGGGCAGCAATCGAATTTCGTTCTTACTATTCCGGCCAAACACTTATTCGAGCGACGTCGCCGGGATTGAAAGACGATACAATACAGATTACATCACTCGGAGAACCGAAATTCATTGAAGGTAAAACACCTGCAGTAAAGCCGCGCCCATATGTGCGATTCACAGCAGCAAGAAATAATAATTCATCTATGACATTAGGTATGCTGAATCCAACGCGTGTCAGCAGTGAAACAATCGATCATAGCGGACGTTTCGCAAATGATGGAAGTGTTGCTACATTCTGGCAGGCGGATACCAGCGATACAAACGCATGGTTAATGGTTGACATGGAACGCATTGTAACCGTAAACGGCACAAAGCTGACGTTTCCGACACAAGGCAACTGGCGTTATAAGATAGAGATTTCTGAAAAAGGGGAAGATGGCTGGATACTTCTGGCTGACCAGACGCAGACTGGTGACACTAACCAGGAACGTTCGGATACAGTACAGAACACAGCAATGCAAGGGCGTTTCTTGCGAATTACTTTTATCAGTGTGCCAGCCAGCCAGTCTGCTGCTTTGGCAGAAATAGAAATAACAGGAACAATGAACATCCGATGAATGTAATTCAAAACATTAATAGATTATTTAATATGAAATAAGGATTCTGCGAAATTGAAGTTAGACATACTTTAAGAAAGAAAAAATGCTTGTGTTTAATTTTTTCTTTCTTAAAAATTGAATTTAAATTATTCGTTAATAAAAGGTTATAACGACGCAGCAGATTGTATGAAGAAAATCTTTTAAACCGATTTTCTTCATACAATATATGCCTAACTTCAATTTTGCAGAACTCATTAAAATAGGAAATTGAAAGAGTATCACAATGATGCAGGAGAATAGGTCTTCGCCATGCAGAGTCTTGTAACATTTTCGGCATTTTTGGATCGCTATGCGGGAAAATATTTTTTAAATTCCAGGTTTCACAGACAAAGTGTGAAAGTTGGATTAGATTGCAAATTTTATCTTTTCTTCAAGTATAATACAGAACCATAAAAACACACTGAAAGATTCTTCCTTCTTCTATTTTATACATCAAGAGAACAAGGTAAAGTTCTTGCAGCGACAATTTTAGAGTTCGGCTTTATTTTATAGACTGAACAGCTTTTTCGCAATCTGGCAAATTTTCGTCTGTATAATGCCTTTGCAAAGCAGCCGCAAGAAGACCGACAAACATAGGCTGAGGTCTGAGCGGCCGGGATGTCAGGCATGGATGCGCCTGTGTGCCCATAAAGAACGGATGAGACGGAAGCTCCAGAATCTGCATTATTGGCTGTTCCGGCGCCTTGCCCGAAAATACAAGACCGGCATCTTCGAGAGTTTTGATATACTTCGGGTCAACTTCATACCTGTGACGGAATCGCATTCGTACTGAATCTTTTTTTCCGAATATTTTCCATGCGAGAGTCTGGGCTTTCAGCTCGATGTCACGTCCTCCCAGGCGCATATTTCCGCCAAGTCCCTCGATTTTTTTCTGCTCGGGTAAAATATCGATTACAGGCTCGGCGCATCCCGGTTTTAATTCATTACTATTTGCTTTTTTCATGCCGCATACGTTGCGTGCAAATTCGATGACTGCCATCTGGAAACCGAAGCACAAGCCCAGGTACGGCAGGTTATTTTCCCTTGCGTATTTGATGCAGGCGATTTTGCCTTCAGCGCCGCGAGTTCCGAATCCGCCCGGAACTATTATGCCGTCAACGTCAGCGAGAAATTCCGCAACATTGGAATCCGTTATGTCGGTTGTATCAATCCATTTGATTGATTCCTTGCAGCCTAACGCAATTCCCGCGTGTTCGAGAGCATTAATAATGGATGCGTAGCTGTCGCGGACGGTCGTATATTTCCCTGTGATTCCGATAGTAACCTGCCGATTGAGCGACTCCATCTTTTCGGTAAAGTCGCACCATTTGCCCCATTCCCTGCGTTCCTTTTGCAGGTTTATCCTGTCCTCGATTTTTAACATGCGCAGGACCTGGAAATCCACGCCGTTATCGCGAAGCATGGAAGGTATCAAATAAATACTCGTAGAATCAGGCAGGCTGATTACTCTCTCGAACGGCACGTTGCTGTACACGCTGATTTTCTGCCTTGCTTTTTCGTTGACCGGGCTGCTCGCTCGACATGTGATAATGTCGGGCTGTACGCCGCACTGCATAAGCTGCTTGATTCCAAGCTGAGCGGCTTTGGATTTCTGCTCGCCCAATGTTTTCGGTTCGAGAATATACGTCAAAGCTACGAAGCAGCAGGAGTTAGGTCCTTCTTCGTAAGCCAGCTCGCGCATCGCTTCGATAAAGTACGCGTTTTCGAGGTCGCCTACTGTTCCGCCGATTTCCACGAAAACGACATCGGCTTTCGATTCCATCGCAAGCTGTCGCAGTTTGAGTTTTACCTCGCCTGTAACGTGAGGAATCATCTGGACGTCTCTGCCGAGGTAGTCGCCATGCCGCTCTTTATTGAGGACGGAGCTGAAAATCTGGCCGCTCGTGGCGAAGTTTGCTCTCGATAAATCCTGGTCGAGCAGCCGTTCATATGTTCCCAGGTCCATATCGGTTTCCATGCCGTCATCGAGTACGAATACTTCGCCGTGCCTGAACGGGTTGAGTGTGCCGGAGTCTATATTGAGATAACCTTCGAGCTTGATTGGTGCGACTTTGAGTCCTTTGTCCTGCAGGAGTTTGGCTAAGCACGAGGAGAAAATCCCCTTGCCTAAGCCGCTCATTACAGTGCCCATTACGAAGACGTATTTTGTTTTGCCTTGTTTATACCCATCCGGCACAGGCGAGAAAAACTCGCTCTCGGTCGAAATGTCACTAACTGATGCTAATATATCTTTTTCTTTACTCATAATTTTCCTTCATTTTCGTAGGGTGTGCTACGCACACCTTTTTTTTATCTTATTCCATCCGAAGCAGTTATCGAGTATTCCTCGATAACTGATTTTTCGTCGAGTTCCTTTTCTGCAAATATGTTTTTCAGGTGCAAAGAAATATTGTCAACGCTGCATTCAAAAAGCTCTGCCATCGTTTTTTGTGTCAGCCAGGTGTTCTCATTCTCAAACCGAACCTCTATTCGTGCTTTTCCGTCTTCAGTTTCATAAATCGTTATTTGATTATCTTGTTTCATATTTTCTAAGCCACAGAGGTCACAGAGAACACAGAGGCAATTTGTAAATCATTATATTATTTTTCGACTTTTACTTGTTGCCATTGTGAATATGGTATTCCGCCGTCATTAACATTTTCTTTATATATAAACATTTCTTTTTCTACATCAAAAAGCAAATCGAATCCTAAAACCCTTCCCCACCATGCTCGTATATAAACAATCTTTTCATTTACCCAATTTGTTGTTATCTGATAATGATTAAGTTGCAGTAAGTTAATACACAAAATATAATCACGCTCATTATAAATGTTTATTTGTGCATCTCGTATAGCAGAACTAATCGAATTCGGTTCGATTACTGAAAACCAGTAAGCTTTGTTAGAAGAAAGCACTTTATCACTTTGGGATTCTTTCATAGGAATTTGCTTGATACTTATCCTATCCGCCCAATGATCATCGAAAGGTGTTTGAAATATCCTTGGTTCTTCCCACTTGTCCGGCTCAGTATGAAAAGTCCATTCCTTTTCCGTATTCCCGGATGTACTCTTATCTTTACATCCTGCAAATAATAAACATATAAAACATATTATTAAAATTATTCTTTTCATTTTTTTATTTCTTAGCCACAGAGGGCACAGAGTTCACAGAGAATTATATGTAGGGTGTGCTTCGCACACCATTTTAAAAGTTGGTGGGCACAGCCCACCCTACGTTTTTATTATTTTGGTCTCCATCTAAAATCAAAATTTGCTATGTCATCTGAAGTTCCGTATAAGCCGTCTTTACCTGCCGAAATCAAGATATAAGAATCTTTGTTAAAAGGCGTGCTTTTTGAAGTATCATTATAATTTTGAGTCATGATATAGAATAACGATGGATCCTCATAGAGAGGATGTTTTACACCTGGTTTGCCAGGCATACCCAAAGCAAGCAGGTCGTAATTGTCTTTATAATTGTAAATATTGTCCGGATTATCAGGATTATTCACATCGTGAGAGCTTTTGGTAGTGTCAGCCTTAAAATAAAGCAGCGGCATACCTGTTTTTTTTCCTGAACGACGCTTTTGAATAAAAATATCACAAATTACGTATTCATTTCTATCAAACGGTCCTGTATTTTCAAAAATATCTTTGAGGCGATAAATATTAGCGTTTTCTATTGGTAAATAAGGTCCTTTTCTAAGAGCGGGATTAAAATTCGGGAGGCCTGCATCATACAATAACTTTCCTGTTGGGTCTTTCCCATCGTTTCTGAAAATAGAATTCGGATGAAACCCCATTAAATCCTGACCAACCATTGCTTCTGCAAGCTTCATTGCTCCGCAATATGGAATACCATTAGGATCAAGTCTATCAGAAGGAGGAAGGCTATCAAATTCACTGCTAAAGAGTTCCAAAGCAGCATCGATGCTGTTACGTTGAGCTTTTTGCTTTGGAGTTAAAGGATCTCCAAAAGAATGTCCATTACGAGTACGATGGATATTCATATAAAATAATGTTGAAAGCATTATCAACAGAATTATCCCGATGATCCAAATACCAGCACTCGCTTTTAGATTTTTTGCCATATCGGTTTCCCGCCATTTTTAAGAATCATAATTATCTTGTTTTCTTTTTTCATCTTTCTGGATTCCGCAACAAGTGCGGAATGACAAAGTTATAGATATAGTTCAGTATTAAATACGATATCTGTTTTTTACCTTTCATAAGAATAATAGAGTCATATATTTTTTGTATGGGAATCGCAATTATAAAACATTACGTTCCGCGTATAATCTATAGCTCTTTATCCTTATTTATATATACAACTCCTGAAAGGCAACGGTAATAAAAATCCATTTGCAAAACGACACTGTCATTCCGCACTTGTTGCGGAATCCATATTCTTATCGACTTTTAAGCCTGCAATTGCTCATACAAATCAATCCACTCCGGATTCTTCGACTCTATTAGATTAATCTTCCATTGCCTTCTATATTT
>JAFGEF010000121.1 GCA_016931715.1 Sedimentisphaerales bacterium | reverse complement strand
TCAAAGAAATCAAAGAGGCCGAAATGTTTCACCGCCTCTTCGAGCATCTCCTGGTTATAAGCTGAAAGTATCGACTGGCCGATTCCTCTATCTGAAATAGTTTTTAGAACATAGATCGCTCCACTCTGCAATCCGCACTCGTATTGCTTTTTGTTATATTCAGATACATACTGTTTCGCTGCTAAATCATAAGAGACCATAGAGAAATCAATTCCGAGCTTTGTGTAAAAATCAGCGATTGGAAAAACGAATTCACTGCGATACTGCTCCAGAGTCACCAGCGGCTTATCGTAACTGACAAGAATACTGTTAAGCACATCGACACAGACACACACGTCATCTATGATTGTCCCGTTCCAGTCCCAGATTATATGCCGATACTTTTTCAAACTGTTTACCATCTTTCAAATTTTCAGAATAATACCGTTTTGCTTCTTCAACCATATACATCGCTTTACAATTCGGGCAAAAGAAAAAGTACTCGAAATAATACGATTGTCCGGGCTTGAGTTTTTTCCTGCGAGGTGTTTTCTTTATTACCGGGGTTGAGCATTTCCGGCAGGGCTGTCCTTCTTCGACAATTTTATATTTAGCGGCTGGTTTGGTGTCTTGCGCATCGTGGATGGGGAAATCTTCCATTTCTTTAATATTGCTATTGTTTTCATAAATCTCGTCAACCTGCAGATTTTTAGCTTTGCTCGCATTAAGTGCCAGCACATCACACCGCTCATTATTGGGATTACCGTTATGGCCTTTTACCCATAAAAACTCTACTTTATGCCTTTTGCATTGCCCTGCGATTTTTTTCCAAAGGTCGGGATTTTTCACCTTGCTCCATCCCTTGTTTTCCCATCGCTTTATCCATCCGAGAGTCATCGCGTTTACGAGATACTTTGAATCACTGTACAATTTTACTTTGCAAGGCTCTTTCAGTGTCTCCAGTGCCATGATAGCAGCATACATTTCCATCCGGTTATTTGTTGTCAGCCGGAAGCCGCCAGAAAGCTCTTTGCGGTGTTTGCCATAAATCAGAACAACTCCATACCCGCCCGCACCAGGATTAGGGTCACAACCTCCATCTGTATAAATAATAACGTCTTTATTTTCTGCCACGAACCACCTACAATTGATTTCATAGAACTTCTTTGTATTATAGTGAAAAACGAAAAAAGGCAAATATAAAATGAATATACATGTAACTTTCCTGTACGTCGCTGTGTTTAATGTATGGCTTTTTTGGGTAACACAAGTATAATTTTTCATGGAGCAAGGCTTGAATGTTAAATAGTTTGAAAAATTGGATTTAAGGACGATGGACAATAAACGAATTGAAGAATTGGCGAAGAATCCGCGGTTTATAACAGGGATTTATAACTATTGTGACAGGTGGTGCGAGAGGTGTGTATTTACTTCTCGATGTATGAATTACGCACTGAGTGAAGTGGAATCCAGTGATCCTGAAACGCGTGATATTAACAACAAGGCTTTCTGGGACAAATTAGGTGAGATTCTTTCATCTACACTGGAGATGGTGAAAGAGAAAGCGAAGGAAATGGGTATCGATCTCGATGCGATTGACTATGAAAAAATAGCAAATGAGGAAGAACAGGTTCATAGAATGGCTGAGAAGCAGCCATATAGCATTGCGGCAATGGAATATATCGGAAAGGTCGATGATTGGTTTAAAAGCAATAAAGAGCAACTTGAAGCCAAAGGCGATGAGCTTGTATCGCAGTCACAGGCTTGCATATCAGATACCAATCCCGAGGATGATGCTGTAAAAATAAACGATTGTCTTGAAGTCATACGCTGGTATGAACATCAGATATACGTCAAGCTCTGCCGAGCCGCAACTGGTTTAATTTGTACAAACCCTAATGACACTGAATTTAGCATAGATGATGCCAACGGCTCAGCCAAGGTTGCTATCATCGGAATTGAGCGTTCTATTGCGGCCTGGGCCGGATTGCTGCCGCATTTTCCTGAGCAGGAGGGTAGTATTCTTGGTTTACTTGTAATTCTAAAACGCCTTCAGGCTCAAGTCGAATCAGCATTTCCAAACGCTCGTTCCTTCCAGCGTCCAGGATTTGATACAGAAAAACCAAAATGATTTTATGAAATAATAATCCTTATGCATTCTTATAAAAAAACTCAAAAAAACATTGCCAAAATGGCGATTAGTTTATATAGTCAGTATCCTTTTGAATCAGATTATAAACAAACCCATGTAAAATTGGGTAAAATAATAACTTGATTCCTGCTTTTCTAAAATCGCAGGATTGTATGGAGACAAAAAATGTCAGAGCAAAGGTTGGCAGTAGTAACAGGAGCGGCAAGGGGGATTGGAAGGGCGATAGTCCTTGAATTATTAAAGCGGGGACGCATCGTAGCAGGTCTGGATATAAACGAGGAACAACTCGCTGAACTTGAAAAAATAGTAAAAGAAGCTGGTTTTTCGGTCATCACAAGGAAAGTCGATATAACAGATACACCAAAATTAACAGAAATACTCGAATCCCTTGCTTCTGAGCATGGCGGAATCGGGATTTTAGTCAATAACGCCGGTATTACCCGCGACAAGCTGATGCTCCAGATGAATGAAGATGATTTCGACAGGGTAATTAACATAAATCTTCGAGCGGCATTTATGGCTACTAAAGTAGCTCTTAAGTCTATGGTGCGAAACAAGTTCGGGCGCATTGTCAACATGAGCTCCGTTGCGGGAGTAATGGGCCAGGCCGGTTCGAGTAATTACGCGGCAAGCAAGGCAGGTCTTATCGGAATGACAAAATCCGTAGCTCGCGAAGTTGGCAAAAAGAATATTACAGCCAATTGTATTGCACCGGGTTTTATTATGACGGAAATGACGGCTGTTTTGCCGGATGCTGTAAAAGACGCCGCAAAAGAAGTCATTCCTGTACGTCGTTTCGGCCAGGTTGAGGATGTCGCAAAAGCGGTTGCCTTCCTTTCAGATGATGACTCCGGCTACATCACCGGACAGGTGTTATGTGTTGACGGCGGCATGGCTATGTAAAAAATTTTTAAAATTATAGTTGTCGGAATAAGATTTTGTGGTAATATACCCCCCAAAATCAAAATATTGTTGTTAAACTAAAAGATTAGAATTCGTATGATATTGAAAAATTCCTGTTTTATTTAGGGAGGAATACAAAGTGAGTGCTGACATAGATGTTCAAGCAATAGAGAATAAAGTAATTGATATAATTAGCGAACAGATGGGTGCAGATAAGTCGGAAATTTCGAGGGAAACCTCGTTTATCAACGATTTAAACGCCGACTCCCTGGATACAGTCGAATTAGTCATGGAATTCGAGGACGAGTTTGACATGAGCATTCCTGATGAGGAAGCCGAGAAAATCCAGACTGTCGGCGCTGCGATCGATTACATCGTTAGTGTAATGCAATCCAAAGGCCAGTAATAGCGAAACAGTATAGCATGAGCAGAAGACGAGTTGTTATTACCGGGCTGGGCTGTATTACTGCCTTATCTGAAAATGCTGATAGTCTTTTCGCTGCGCTTTGCGAAGGCAGGAGCGGCGTTTCTACTATAGAGTCATTTGATACCAGCGCATATCCCGTTCGTTTTGCAGGCGAAATCAGAGATTTTGATGCTGCTCGATACATAGACCAGCGTGAAAGCAAGCGCATGGATAAATTCACCCAGTATGCGGTAGCAGCGGCGAAACAGGCTATTGAAGACAGCGGACTTGACTTTAAGAAAGTAGATGTTTTTCGAACCGGTGCTATTGTCGGAACAGGTATAGGCGGCATCAAAGAGATTGAAGACCAGCATTTGAGAATCCTTGACAAAGGTCCCTCCAAGGTTTCACCATTCTGTGTGCCAAGACTGATGGCAAATGCTGCCAGCGGCAATATTGCGATAACCTATGGTCTTCGAGGTCCCAATTTCTGTGTTTCGAGCGCTTGTGCTTCTGGTAATCATGCTATCGGAGAAGCGTTCTGCAATATTCTTGCCGGGCGAAGCGATGTAATGATAACAGGAGGTACTGAAGCAGCCGTTACTCCAATTGGCCTGGCTTCATTCTGTGCCGCAAGGTCGCTGAGCACGCGAAACGATAATCCCCGTGCCGCTTCAAGACCATTTGACAAGGACAGGGATGGCTTTGTTCTTGCCGAGGGAGCTGGTGTGATTATTCTGGAAGAAGAAGGCCATGCCAGAAAACGCGGTGCAAAGATATACGCCGAGCTTATGGGATACGCCGCAACAGATGACGGCTATCACATTACAGCGCCGCTCCCAGACGGAAGTGGAGCTGCCAAAACGATGGAGTTGGCTCTTGAAGATGCAGGCCTGGAAAAAGAGAAAATAAATTATATAAATGCTCATGGTACAGGAACAGAACTTAACGATCTTGCCGAAAGCTCTGCCATAAGGACAGTTTTCGGCAGTTATGCACCTAAGCTCGCAGTAAGTTCCACAAAAAGCTGCACCGGCCACTTATTGGGCGCAAGTGCGGCGATAGAGCTGATTGTTTGTGCAAAAGTGATTACCAATTCGATAATTCCCCCGACAATCAATCTTGAAAATCTGGATGAGCGATGCGGTGCAGACATGAATTTTGTACCGCTGAAACCACAGGAGGCAAAAGTCAATTACGCAATAAGCAATTCCTTCGGCTTTGGCGGCCACAATGCCAGCTTGATTATAGGAAAAATTTAAATAAGTACATTATATATTTCTTTAGTTACCAAAAAGAAAATGAACCATTATTAGGGACTCAAAAGGAGAAAGTTATGAAACTTGGAATAGCAATCGGAATTGCTGTCATTTCTTTGTCATCGAGTGTTTATGCTTTAACGGGACCAGCTGCAGCGAAGCACGAAAAAGATCATTGGTCTATTAGCGGCAATTATTTTTACAGCAGTCATGATTTGGATACGGTAAAAGTAAAGGAAAATGACGGAGATATATATAATCTTACAATTGATGACTGGAATATGAACCGTTATTATGCCCAATTCAATTATGGACTTAATGATGATTTGGAAGTTTATGGCCGATTGGGCATGTTTGATATTAAAGCTCAGTATGAAGTTATTGGTAATAATTCCTTTGGCGGTGTGAATTTTGATAATGAAATATTTTACGGTTTCGGCTTAAAATACACATTTGCGAAAAAAGAGACAATTGATTGGGGTGCCGCATTTAATCTAAATATATTAAATACCAGTGTTAGCGAAAGATACAACTCTGGGGCGGATGTAATGGATGTTGATGTTGATTGTATGGAATATGAATTCGTCATTGGCCCGACAATAGATATGGGGGGCTGGGATCTTTATGGCGGCGCTATTTGCAATATTCTTTCTGTCGATCATGAACATAAAGACACTCAAGGTGACAAGGGAAGTGGAGATGTTGGTACTGACAGCTTTGGTGGTTATATTGGAGCACAGTTTAATATTTCCGACAACTATATTATGTCGACGGAATTAAAAGCTACTGAAAATGGCTGGGGTATAGGCGCAGGAATAGAAATACCTTTTTAAGCAGTCTAAATAAAAAAATGCAGTTGATAAAAGGAGACTTTCATTCGACGCAAAGTCTCCTTTTTGTTTTAGGGCAGGCAATATGCCTGACTGTTTCATAAAATAATTTAGGCTTTTATTTTTTTTGCGGCGTATGCCTTGAGACGCAAGGGCTTATTTTTTTCTTTGTGTCCCGGCACAAAAAATTCAACTTGTTTCATCAGTTCAAAATCTGTGTCGTGCAGAAGTTTCTCGATTTGCTCTGAACTATGACGAAACATTGTTGTTTGGGAATTACCGTCTTCGACCTTGAAGGAGTGTTCTTCATTATTTTTCCTGTCAGCGACAATAAAGGCGGATTCAACTCATAAGTGCAACTAAATCGAATCCAATTCTTTTTAAAAATTGCTCATAGAAATTATATCAATCAAACCTTTTCTTATCAGCATGACAGCAATTGCTGCTAATAATAAGCTTGCGATTTTCGATACCGCTTTTGAACCTGCTTCTCCGAGAATATGGATTATAATTTCAGATGATCTTAAAATCGCTCCGGCAAGGAGTATATTAACAATGATTGAAATGATAGTTGCCTGAAGGCCGTACTCGGAAATAATCAGCATGGATGTTGTAAGAACGGCGGGGCCTGCTATGAGCGGCGTGCCTATCGGTACCGCACCAAGTTCAGATATCGGGCTTCGTCTTTTCTTTGCGGGATTAACAATGTCGATAATGGCAAGAGAAAAAAGGATTGCTCCGCCTGCTATCATGAAATCTCCCATCTCAATTCCCAGCCACTTGAAAATGATTTTACCTACGAGCACAAATCCTATGGAAAGAACTGTTGCAGTAATCATTGATTGAATAATGACTTTTGTTCGCTCTTTCGGCCTGATATCCTTTGTAAGTGAAACAAATAAAGGGAGTATGCCGAAGGCATCGACTGCTACGAAAATCGGAATGAATGACAGAAAAATATTTTTCATAAGGATCCTTCCCAAATCATTTCATATAATCCATAAATATACTTTTTTAAATATTATTGAATATATAGGATATTTGAAAGATTTTAAAATTGCAATCCCCATGATATATTCTTTAAATATATTGTAATTACTGCATTGAATCACAGAATTCAATATGGGTCGCCGAAACACAGGAGAATCAATTATGTCGATAATAACACGCCGAGATTTGATGAAGGGAACATTAGCAGCAATCACCGGAACCGGTGCGACGTCTGTATTGCCGGCAGCAGCATCTGGCACGCAAACGAATCCAGCCGCAGGAGAAAGAAAGAATAAAATTATGTTTGCACTTATGGCGGGAAGCGGCGATTTACAAACATTGGGACTGCAAATGGGAGTGACTCATGTTATTACAGGAGCCAGAGGTTTGAGAAGCGGAGGTTCCGTAGATGAATATGCAGCGGCATTACAAAGGCAAATAGACGACTATGCCCGGACGGGTCTGAAAATAGCCGGTTTTGAAGGACCTCCTGTTAACCATGAGAGAATCAAACTAGGTGGGGAAGGCAGGGACCAGGATATCGAAGATTTCAAAAATGCTATAATTGCCATGAGCCAGGTAGGTCTTGATATGATTTGTTACAACTGGATGGTCAATGAAGGGTGGACTCGAACAAGTACCAGTGTACCTGAAAGAGGCGGGGCTTTAACAAGTGAGTTTGATATCGAAGCATATAAAAATCGTGCTTCAAAAATCGGCGGCGGGGGAATGGGATTTGGCGACAAAGGAGGGGCGAGCCGGGGGATTACTGAAGAACAGGTCTGGACAAACCTCGAATATTTTCTCAAGGCAGTCATTCCCGTTGCAGATAAATATAAAGTTAAAATGGCACTTCATCCGGACGATCCGCCGGTCCCGATGCTTGGAAACAACGCACGCATACTGACCAGTGCGGCAAATTTTAGAAAAATCATGGATATGGTTCCAAGCCCGATGAACGGTATAACATTCTGCCAGGGGAACTTCAAACTGATGGGGGAAGACATTTACGTATTAGCGGAAGAATGGTGCAAGGCAAGGAAGATTTTCTTTGTTCACTTCCGTGATGTTGAAGGAACAAAAGAGAAATTCCGTGAGAAATTCCATGATAATGGCCTGACAGATATGGCAAGAATGATGAAAATCTACTCCGACAATGGTTTTGATGGTCCTATGCGTCCCGACCATGCCCCCGCGATGGGAAGTGAGACGCAAGGCGGCCGCTCATCAGGATATGGAAGCGTTGGAAAAGTTTTTGCCATCGGCTATATGATTGGCTTGTGCCAGGCACAGGGAATACCTTACGAATAAAAGATACCCCCCCCTAAATAAATGATTTATCAAAATAAAGAGGCTGCATTTTGCGGCCTTTTTTTAGCATCGCTTGTTTTTTTATATTTTTTTGTCGCAAAAATATAAAAATCATCACTATATAATAGAAATGTTATTCTTTGAGTTTTTGAAGGTGTAAAGATGTCAGAAATCGACAAATATTATATCGAGCGTTGTTTGGATGGCCATCCGGATGATTTTCGGCATCTCGTGCGGCGATATCAGGGTGTTCTTATAGCCAACCTGGCCGGCAAGTTAGGTGATAGAGATAAAGCAGAAGAAGCTGCACAGGAAACTCTCGTACGAGCGTATTTCAGTATGAAAAAATTGAAAAGTCCTGATTTATTCTTTTCATGGCTACTTGGTATTGCTGATAATGTAGCAAAAGAGCAGATCAGAAAAGAACAAATTCAACTCAGTCGGGAAGCAATACGCTCATTTTCAGAAGAAATACCTTCTTCAGAACTCTCAGAGGATTTCTCTCTCGAAGCGGCTGTCGCAAATTTGCCTGAAATGTACAGGAAAATCGTTCTATTGCGATATTACGGCACTCAATCATGCAATGATATCGCAAAACAGCTCGATATGCCGTTAGGTACAGTAACAAAACAATTATCACGAGCCTATGCCATGCTGCGTCAATCGCTTCAGCAGGAAAAGGCGAAAAGTTATGAGGTGTAAAATGAACTGCATAGAATGTAAAGAACTTTTGGTTGAATACATCGAGGGCTTTCTGGATGAATCTCAAAAGCAGGCAGTTTCAGAACACCTGAAGAACTGCCTCACCTGCAAGAATGAATTCGATGAGCTTACTAATCTTCACAACCGATTAGTTAATAACGGAAATCAAGTAATGAAAAGCAATCTTGAAAACAAGGTTATGGACGCAATCGTTTGTGAACAAAGCGTAAAGCTCAAAGCATCTGACAAAGCAGGTTCAGCCCTCAAGTTAAGGAGTAAAATTATGAAAAGTCCGATTGTAAAATTAGCCGCTGCGGCGATAATTATTATCGCTGTGCTTGCTGGACTGCACTTTACCGGTAATCCATTTAGTGCAACAATAACTTTTGCAGAAATTATAAGTCCTTTACTTAATGCGAGAACTGCCAGTCTTGATATTATAATCGGCTCTCAGACAATCCATGATCAAGTTATGGGCTCTCGCATTCATCGAACAATCACTGGTATAGGCAATGCGATTATCATCGACCTTGAGCAGAAAAAAATGCTTACCCTCGATAATAAAAGCAAGACTGCTGTTTATATAGATTTAGGCGGCCTTGACAGCGTTCAGAATTACCTTGAATCGTTACGGGATGTGGTAATAAAAATGAAGGATAAACCTGGTTTCAAATTTGAGAATAAAGGTTTGCAAAAACAGGCTGACAAAGAATTTCTCATGTTTGTAGCTGAAGGTGATAATCATACTATTACTATCTGGGCTGATCCGGAAACAATTTTACCGATTCGTATAGAAGATAAAACTCTGAATATGAAGATAGTCTGTGATGATATGCAGTTTGATATCGACCTTGATGATTCTCTCTTCAGCCTTGAAATCCCGGATGGGTACAAGATACAAAATACGGGAATAGATTTTTCAAAGAACAGTGAAAGTGATTTTATCGAATCTCTTCGAATATGGGCACAAGTCATCGAGGATGGATACTTCCCCGAAAGCATCAATCTCGGAGATATAGTAAAGATTGGCCCGAAGTTTGATAAGGGCTTAAAACGCCTAAATTTGACGGAACAAGAGATAATTGAGATTGCCACAAAGTGGGGCCAAGGACTTGTATTTATACGCTTTTTTAATGGACAAGGGCAATGGCATTATGCAGGCCAGGGAATAAAACTTGGTGACGCAGAAACCCCTGTATTCTGGTATAAGCCAACAGGTTCGGAAAAATACCGGATGATTTTCGGTGATTTGCATGTTGAGGACGCAGCTCCTGATAAGTTGCCGAAGTAAAGTAAAAATAAATTTATTTCTATATTATTAAATGCCGGTTTTTTTATCCGGCATTTTTTTTGATTATAAAATTAACATAAAATATTATTCATAAAATAGTTATATAAACGATAACTTATTATTTTAAGAAAATCGTTTGGCGATTTTCTTAAATAATATATGCCTTTTCTCATTTTTACAAAAGTTCAGTTAAAACTTCCGCCGTCAGGGATGATTCAGTTGATATAACCTAACCAGTTACTATTCCTAATTTTTTCACAAGTTACACGCAAAAATAACCGAAAAAAAAGTAGATATCATAAATTATGGCTTTTACTGTCTTTAAAAAGCAGCAAGACGTCCTATATAAAGTGAGTCTGAAAGGCGAAATTCAATGCTTTTGTATATATTTAGCTATTTATATCTATGTTTATGGGCAATATTACTTATTCACTGCCTGCTCAGCAGCCGGCTTTACCCAATATTCGGAAACGGATTGGGTACAAAGGTTTTTTGGCTGTTTACTTTTCTTTTTTTTAATCCTCTAATGAGTTTTTTATATATTTTATGTTTTTTGTTCCCCCTGGTTTTTCGCTTGCAAAAAAGACAAAATCGCCAAGCCCATGAAATTCAAATAACAGAAAGGGGTCTGAAACGAAAGAAGGTTATTCCGGCTTGTGTTTTCATATATACCTGCATCGTAATAATATTATTCGAGATTCCTCGAACAGTCGCTGAAAAACCGTCTTTTGTGATATTGAATAAAATCGAGGGAAATCCTGCTGCAACCGAGAGAACTCTTTTAAAGTCAGGAATGAATATAGGCTTTATTGATGCCAGGAATAAAATCCAGACAGTCAACTCTAATTCAGCGGCAGAGGATATGACAGTCAGTTTACGAAGCATCATGCTAATCTGTAAAAGTGACCATCATTTTCTTGACCAGGTTGCCCTAAAAATTCAAAAATCTCTATCCAGGCTGCCTTATGTGAATATAGTGACATATTGCTCTGATACTTACTGGCCTGAACCTGGCGGTGTGCTTCCCGATGTATTTATTGTTTTAGATATGCCTGTTCTGAATGAGGATTCATTTCTTTTAAGCCGCGAAATGAATGTAAAAATCGATTGCGAAGCGTCAAGCTCGATTTCCGAAGTTCTTTCGGACTCTATCGATAATGCTTCTTCCGGGCCGGTAGTCCCTTTCAAAATTCAAAGCGAATTGCAGCATTCGAGCAGAACTTTCTGCATAGAGTGTCCCGGAACGGAATATGAGAAAGAAGCGAAAAATATTGCACACGAACTTACGGCTGCTCTCAAAAAACAGTTTGAGAATTTGCTTAATAAGTATGGTGAACTTCCTGTGCTTCCGGAAATGTTGTATGGCACTTATATCAAGCCGCCTGATTTTTCGTTTTTGGAAGATAATGTAGAGTTTATGATTTCAGGAAGGAAACTGCTGAAAGACAATGATACGATCTGGCAATTTAAAGAGCTTCGTGATACGAAGGAAGCTTTTAAGATATATAATGAGGAGTTAGAAAATCTTGGCTGGACGAAGATCGGCGAAAGCGGCAGTTATCTGCATATGAAAAAAGGGGATGAGGTGCTGTATATTTCCCGAACGTACATGAGGAATATACAGAAGGATAATATTGTTGCAAACAGCAATAACTCTCTTATAAATCCGATGATTGCGCATTACAGTCGCAGTATAGCAAGCGGGCAAACTGAACAGGCAATGGATATGCTTCTTGAAAAAGGGGAAGAAATTAAAATCCTCTTGTTATTTAAGAATTATTTCATGGATACTCAGTCAAAGGAGAGATTGTGCAGTATAATAAAACAAAGTCATACCCCGACTCTTGAGGGCTATCTGTTACTGGGTAATTACCATGCGGATCGCGGTGAAATGGAAAAAGGACGTGAATCCCTGATGTTTGCAAGGGCCATGCAGCTTGTCGAGAAAAATCCTTACGCAAAAGCGCAGGAAATAGAGAATTTGGCTGAAAAACTGGGAGATGAGAATTTAATTAATATTCCTTTGAATGGTGACATCCTGCGGCGAACAGGTTTTATCTGTATGGAAGATGTAAACTCGCCGATGCAGATTGAAAGAGGTCTGGATGAGCCTGTATTATTTTTTACGAAACAGAAGAATGAGCAAATACGGGCTATATCTCTAAGCGTAATACGGGCAGGTGATACTTCTTTATCGAAATCATACAGGCTCCTTAAGGTGGAAAAACAAGGTAAAAATTCAAGCTCGAGTGAATCCGACGGGATAATTGAGCCTGGAGGGAGATGGGCAGCCGAATCAAGGCTTCAGGATTTTATCGATGCAGATAGGCCTTTACAGGTAACAATCGAAAGCATTGTTCGCGATAGATTTCTTTTTAATATTACCTCGGGTCAGGCTGATGGTACTGTTGCACAGATGTGCAATTAAGCGTCTTTAATGGTATAGCCGCTTATCTTGGATACTTACTCATACTTGGCATATCAATTCTCACCGGGCCGCAGGTTTTGCATTCTCCGTCTGTTTCCGATTCTGTTACTGCAGCGCCTGGATAATACCCATGACATTGAATATTAACATCTATGCCTGCTACATTTATTTTTAGATTGTCCGTGAACGTTGTGGCATTGCCGGAAGGCAGCGGTGGATTTATCTCAACTGTAATCTGGTATCCGTTGCGCATCCTTTCGACGTTTTGAATCTTTGCAATACCCTTGCTTGATAATTGCGTCTTAATGGAAAAATCTTCCTCATAGTTGCTTACTATCTTAATAGTTTTGTAAACAGATCTGCCGGGATGAGCCTGACTGACTACAAGTCTTTGCGGGCTTGCTGTAAATCTCGGCGGCGTATAAAAAGTACCGCTGATAAGTTTGCACTCAGGATGAGAAAGTGTAATTTTGTAAATTCCTTCCGGAGCTGTGCCTAATTTTGCCATGTTGACCTGTGGTTCGAGGACAAATTGTGTTGCCTGTTTATTGGGATTATATTGAGCTGTAATGACATCACCATTTGATTGAAAACCAGTGATAGAGAACGGCTGGCCGTCAGAACTGCTTACTGTAATTTTGGGACAGCCTGCATTTTCGTTATTAAGAGAAAGATTGAGTCTTTTCGGTTCATAATCAATGGGGGCAAAAAGCTCTGCTTTTATGGCAAGCTCGGATTTGGGGCTTGCCGGGTCATTACTGTAAATATAAATATGTTTTATTGCCTGTCCAAGCTCCGTGTCGAGGTAGCCAGCCAGTATTTTGCCGCTTTCGCCGGGAGCATACTCTTTTTTATCGTTCTCGAGTATAACCGGCGTGCAAGTACACGAAGTCTTAACCTCTGAAATTATCAGATTGGCATTTCCTGTATTTGTAAAAACAAATTCACAAATATTGTTGGATGAACCGGAACGAATTTTACCAAAGTCATGGCTGAGATTACTAAAAGTAATCTTTGGTATTTCATTATTCCGGACTGAGTTTGTTATTGAAGCCTGATTAGGAGTCGGATTCTGAGGCTGGCGTAAAGCAGAACGGCTTTGCTCGCTTTGAAGCGTTTGATTGGATTGAGCTTGAGATGACCTGATCTGCTGCCAGACTGGCTGATTGAACCATTCCGGATCAAGTCTCTCATGACGCACAGTTTGTTCTTCACAGCCTGATTGAAACAGGAAAGTGAATATAACACAACTTAATACCAATGTTAATCTATAGTATTTCATGGCACCATTCCCAAATTATTTTTGATATAATTTTTACAAATATGTATATTTGCCGGGATATTTACTTTGACTTTAAGGACATCCTTATGATATGCAAGGTGCCCTCCTCCATGGTCATACCCCCCTTATTTTCAAAGTATTATAACCTAATCATCAATAAAAGTCAAATACTTTTTCATCTTGGTTGTATAATTGGATTTTATTCGGACTTTTTTTATACTTAAACAGCAGGACATTTTTTTATTAATTTTGTCCTAAAATCGGCGTTTTTTTCTCTAAAAAGGGAAATAGACGCTTTAAGTTAAATTTTTTGTCTGTTTGTACTTGACGAACGGACTTGAAATTGATAATTGATACTAAATATTTTATGAATAACCCTTTGGGAAAGATTTTAGTTGAAAGGAGGCCATTATGGCAAGAAAGATTAGTATCGTAACAATTATTACATTAGTATGTATTTCTATGGGCTGTCAGAGTACAGGTTCCATCAGCAGCGGCCAATTAGCACCAAGAACAAGCGGTGGTACGTACTACCCCGGCGGAGCAATCAGCGCTGCGGCAGGAGAAATTGATATTATTGAAATAGTCGAGAAAAGCAGGACGCAATATAAAGAAAGCCTCGAAGCGCTTATAAATTTATATGCGAAACAGGGTAATAATGAAAAGCAGCGCTGGGCTGAAAAAGAGTTAGATGCATTGAATATAATGCCCCAATATGATTATGTTCCTGTGCTTCTCGTAGAAGGACTTGAACCTGTACAACAGATAATGGATGCAGACCTTCTTTATGATAGCGCTATGATGGATAAGAGGCAGGCTGAACGTTTCGGTATTGCTCTTGCAAATAAGAATCTATACAGGTCCGCTCTTACTAAATTCAGGAAGTTAATTAGAACTTATGAAAAGAGTGATAAAATTGACGATGCCGCATTTGAAGCAGGAGTGATTAGTGAGAATCTAAAAGATTATTACCAGGCTCTTGAATATTATAAGGCTTCTTTCAAATGGGATCCTCAGGCAGTCAGGACTGCAAGGTTTAGGGCTGCTCGCATTCTTGATAGATATATGAAAAATTATGCAGAAGCTTTGACTCTCTATCGTGAAGCAGTTGACAAAGAAGCAAAGTTTGATCAGAATCTCGAATGGAAGAAAAATGCTGAAGAGCGTATAAAAGAATTGGAAAAGACAGTAACGCCATAAGTTATTTTTATGGTTGTTTATCAATGTTATATGAAATTTGCTCGCGGGCCTGAATAAAAAACAGGTCCGCTTTTTTTATAATGTACAGGAAAGATGCTGCAGGAACTTGAAAAAAAAGTTGCGGATTTTCTTACGGCGGCGGAATTTTCATTTTCGAAAACCAGTCTTCTTCTCGCTGTTTCAGGCGGAGCAGATTCGATTGCGCTTCTATATGTTCTGCACGCTTTGAAATCTCATGGTCTCTTTACAGGAGAGTTATATTGTGCTCATATAAATCATCAGTTAAGAGATGATGCCGGAAGAGATGAGGAGTTTGTTATTTCTCAGGCAGAGAAATTACAAATTCCAGTGACAACGAAGCATCTTGATGTGCCTGGATTTGCGCGTGTTAATAAGCTGTCAATCGAAACCGCCGCTCGCCAATTGCGGATAGAAAGTCTCATTGAAATTGCGAAAGCAAACAAATGCTCCATGATTGCGACCGGTCATCAAAAAAATGATAACGCTGAAACTGTCATTCACAGGCTGCTTCGAGGCACAGGCATGAGGGGACTAGCCGGTATCTGGCCCGTACGAAAGTTTGACGGAAAAATATTTTTTGTTCGGCCGCTCTTGTGCGCAACAAGAGATGAAATAATAAAATATCTCCGGCTGAAAAATCTTATGTGGCGGGAAGACTATACAAACGCGGAATATCTATATACGCGGAATCGCATTCGTCACAAACTCTTGCCTGCTTTACAAAAACAATGCAAAGGCTCTCTCGTGGAGCAGATTTCTGAATTATCTATAAAAGCAGAAAGTTTTTATAAACTGGTTTACCGTAAGGCTGAAAAACTCTGGCCTGAAATTTCAAGTTGCAATAATAATAAAGTAATACTAAAACATAAAATATTTCAATCTCAATCGCCTTCGGAAAAAGTGGAATTGATTCGCAGAGCATTAGCTAGCCTTGGTTGCGGCGAGCGTGATTTAACATCTCTGCATTATCAAAAAATATTGAAACTGATACAACAAAACTCAACACACAAAAAAATCCAGTTGCCAAATGGATTTCTTGTACAAGTGGAATATGAAAATATTATTTTTGTAAATCGTATGGCGGGATTTGCGCAACCGAATGAAACAAAATCAATTAATCTAATAATTCCAGGTCAGACAAAATTCAATGACTATTTAATTCGGACATCTGTTCACGGAGTTGATAGCAGGGCGGGGCTTGCCCAGCCTGTATCGCATATGACTAAAAAAAACATATTATCCGAAACATGGTATTTGGAACATGAAAGTTTCGACTTGGATAAAATCAAGCCGCCATTAACTGTTCGCTACAGGCAGACAGGTGACAGATTTATCCCGTTAGGACAAAAGAGCGAAAAGAAAATCGGCAAATTCCTGACTGCCCAGCGTGTACCGGAAGAAATCCGCAATAAAGCCCTCGTTATTACCGATACTGAAAAAATAATCTGGCTCTGGCCTGTCAGAATCTGTGAACAAACAAAAATATCATCAGAAACCAGAAGAATCCTGCAATTGCGAATAACAAATATTGAGCCGGTTTAAATAAAACCGGCTCAGATGTTACGTCTTTAAATTCGTTTAATTAACTTTCTTTATCATAAGTCCGCAGGAAGCGCTGTCTGATACTTTAAACGTTTCATTTGCCTTGAAATACATTACCTGAGTTTGTGATGGATCTAATGAATTATTAAAACCACAGCCCTGTTCCAGAACAGTCGAAATCTCAAAACTTTCAACGGGTATCAATCCCTGTAGTTTTGTTCTATAGCCGCCTACATCTGTTTTAAGAGTTTCCAATGGCATGCTCCAGACGCATTCGATTTTTGATGAATTTATAGATTGACGTTCGATAGGTAATTCTAATTCGTAACGGTCTTCTATTATTTTTTCGAATTGTATCTCCTCATCATTAAGTGTGACCTTTTCTAACACTGCACTGGTATAAGGAAGCCTGATATACATCACGTTTGTATCTTGTGGTATTTTCGTTAATGTAATATTAGAGTATGCAACAATCTCATCAGGTGCAGTGATATGCCATTTATCTATTTCTGTGCCTGTAAATGCAATCTCTTCCCATTGTTTAGAGGCTTCAAGATACTTTTTTTGCCAATCAGACTGTTCCGGTTCGGGTAAATTTCCTTCTGTCACATCTTTTGCAGATAAATCACCAAAAATTACTCGCCATGTTTGAGAATCTTTTGGCTTATACCAGAATATTGCTTTATCTGCATCCCCAAGCTTTACTCCCATACCGGCATAGAACCATTTACCCTGACCCTCGAAGAATCGAATGAACATTAAATGCCGCTGCACATTCATACTAATAGCCAGTTTTTCTGCATCACTGACTTCAAGTCTGTCAAGTTTACGACCAAATATATCTGTATTTCTAATAAAATACTCGATTGAGATATCCTCTGGGAAAAAGCCGTCATTTATATATTCTGCTCGTATGCGAAGGCCTTCGATAAATTCTTCTTCGGTTCCCGGTGTGAAGTCCATTTGTAACTCAACTGGTCTATAGTCTTCGGGAATATCCAGGCTGAAAAACGAATCATCCATTTGGACATCGAAATTAAAGTTTTTGCATATTGCATTCATTTGTTGACCGCGCTGCTCAATTCGAATCGGTTGAGCAGTTTTTATATCTGCCCAAAGCACTACTTCCATTTTAGGACTTGTTGCAATAAATCCAACTGCCTGCCTTCCGTCAATTTCCAATTGTCCTAAATCCTCGACAACAAAATTTGGGTCAATTTCAAGTTCTGATACGAGGTCTCTGAGTCTGTTAAAATAATTTTCCGGAACATCCTGTAAGTTTTTCATATCAATAACGACAGCAGTTTTACTTTTATGTTCCAGTGTAAGCAGCTTTAAAGTCTCAAAATCGATGATTGTCGTCTGGTTGACAGCTTCCACAGTCCTTCTTATTCTTGAACCTTTTGCAATGTCGTGTATTTTCAACCCTGTTTCTTCATCGCCAATAAAAATATCAAATTCTACTATTTGTGCATTTATTATAGGTTTGAGAGCTTCGGCGAAAGTGATTGTTGCACCGAATGGATTTCCAATAAAGTACATTCCAGTAAATATAGCAATAATAATTGTCGCAGCAGCGGCTAATTTTGTAATTGGACTTTTCATGATTGTTCTCCATAAATCCGGTTTTTGTTGGCCGGGATTTTGTTTTTGTGAAGTTTCTTCAAAGGCTGAAAGCATTTGTTTCTTAAGCTTTTCGCGATGAGCGGAGTTGCTCTTTGTGTTGATATTCAGCTTATCTACAAAATGTTTGAATTCTTTTTCGTCTTTGAACATTTCTACACCTCATTGCCAAAAACGCTTTTTAGTTCGTTTCTTAAATCATCTAATATTCTATGAACAGTAACACGTAAGGTTGTTTCTTTCATTTGCAGAATTTGCGCTATCTGCGTGTATGGAAGGTTTTCAAAGAACCTTAGTGTGATAATGGTCTGGTACTTCGGCTTGAGTTTAACAATGGCAGCATAGAGACATGGCCAGTCTAACTCCCGGGTATTGTCTTCAGAAGAAATCTTTATCGAGCGGGTGGCTTCTTCGAGCAGTTTTTTACGTCGCGAGTTTTTTCTTATATATGCGTTTGTATGATTGGCCACTATGGCATACAGCCAGTTTTCAAAATCTTTCTCTGTATTACCGGAAAAATCCCGGATTTGCTTCGCGACTTCAAGAAATATCGTCGAAGTTACATCTTCGGCTATTTCCTTTATAAAGAGCCTGTGAACACAGAATCGGAAAATCCGCTCGTAGTACAACTCATATAGCTGCCCCAGTGCGCTGCTTTGCGTGCGTGCCCTGAGTACTAAATCATCATTAGTTTGCTCAACAATTTTTGCCATAGCACCTGCCATTATCATTTATATAATTGCGCAGGGAAGGATTATGTTACAAAATAGTACAAAAAATCCTGGCTTATCTCATGCAATTTTAACTTTGTATTTCTTTGCCGCAGTGCGGGCATGTCATTGTTTTTGGATTTTGATTTATTTCTTCCATAAAGCCGGCTCCAATAACACCTGTGGGCAGGGCAAACATACCTATACCAAGCACGGCGATTATTGCTGCCAGGACTTTGCCGAAAGCTGTTACAGGGCACATATCTCCGTAACCGACTGTCGTCAAAGTTGTTATCGCCCACCACATCGAAGCAGGTATGCTTGAAAATTTATCAGGCTGCGCTTCGTTTTCAGTATAATAAAGCAGTGAAGAAGAAATAATAAGCAGCAGGAAAAGGATGAAAACTATACATATCAACTGCTCCTTTTTTGCAGAAATAACTTGATTTAAGGTTTGTATGGACTGCGAATATCTTCCGAGCTTGGCGATACGCATTATACGCATCATTCTCAGGATTCTAAGGAAACGCAAATCAATGCCTGTAAAAGGCAGGTAGAAGGGCAGTATAGCGAGCAAATCAATTAAAGCCATAGGCGTAGCGGAAAAACGCAGCCTGCCTTTGACTGGACTGGCATATTTGGGATTCTCTACGCAAGACCAGATGCGCAAAATATATTCTATTGTGAATATAATTACAGAAATATACTCGAATATTCTGAATATTTCAGGAGCTTTGTTGTGTATGGATGTTACAGATTCGAGGATTAGAGCAATCACATTCAGTCCGATGAGTGTTACTATAAAAATTCCAAAACCTTTGCTTAAAGTGTCATTTTCTCTGTTATTCGACAAGATTTCATAAATCCGTTTGCGATTCATATACAGTTCCTGCAATGTTAAAATGGTACATAATATATTTGTTTATAGCATTTCGATTCTATTTTTTTATCTGATAGCGTTAATGATGATAATTTTATAAAATATTGCAACAAAATTATGTATCGCAGTTTATTTGAAAAACAGGGCGTTATGATTCAAAAAGAACGAATTCAGCTTCTTAATAATGAAAAAATCAGAGATGGTAAATACGTCCTTTACTGGATGCAGGCCGCGCAGAGGAGCGAGTATAATCATGCGCTGGAATATGCAATCAGAAACGCGAATAAGCTTAATTTACCTGTCCTTGTATTTTTCGGATTAACAGATGATTTTCCCGAAGCTAATCTGCGTCATTATTATTTCATGCTCGAAGGTTTAAAGAAAGTTCGTGAAAGTCTTGCCTTAAAAGGAATTCAGATGATTGTCAGGATTCAATCACCTGATGAAGGTGTTATTGAACTATCCGACAATGCAGCTTTTGTTATAGTTGACGCTGGACAATTGCGAATTCAGAGGCAATGGAGGCAAAGAGCGGCTGATAAAGTCGAATGTCCGTTATTTGAGGTGGAAACTAATTTGATAGTCCCTGTTGAAGAAGCTTCTGAAAAAGAGAATTTTTCCGCGGGAACATTGCGACCGAGAATCACAAAGCAGCTTGGTAAGTATCTCGTACCTCTAATCCAAACAAATCCAAAGCTGGATTCGCCTGGCTTGAAAATTAAGAGTCTTGATATGGAAGACATTGACAAGGTCATCTCAAAACTGAATATCGATAAAAGTGTGAGCATAGTTGATTCTTTCAGGGGTGGAGCAGATGAAGCAGAGCACTATCTTCGCGACTTTATAAACAACAAACTGGATAAATTTCACACATTGCGCAATGACCCATGCGAAGATTATGTTTCAAATTTGAGTCCTTACCTGCATTTTGGGCAGATTTCACCTTTGTATATCGCTCTTGAAGTTTCGAAAGTGAAAAGTCCGGGTAAAGATGCTTTTCTTGAGGAACTTATCGTGCGAAGAGAGCTGAGTCATAATTTTGTTTATTATAACCGAAAGTATGATACGTTCGCGTGTTTGCCTGACTGGGCGAAAAGGACGCTGAATTTACATCGAAAAGATAAAAGAGAATATATTTATACGAAAGATGAGTTCGAGAAAGCGCAAACGCACAATCCGTACTGGAACGCGGCACAGAAAGAAATGGTAATAACAGGTAAAATGCACGGATATATGCGAATGTACTGGGGCAAAAAAATTCTCGAATGGAGCAGGAATCCGCAAACCGGTTTTAAAATCGCACTCGAATTAAATAATAAATACGAGCTTGACGGCAGGGACGCAAACGCTTTCGCCGGTGTTGCCTGGTGCTTCGGCAAGCACGACAGAGCCTGGGGCGAGCGAGAAGTCTTCGGTAAAATCCGATATATGAACGCCGCTGGACTAAAAAGAAAATTCGATCCTGATGCTTATGTAGAAAAGATTAACGCGTTGGAAAAATCAGATAAAGGAATATCATGAAAGTATTAATAGCAGGAGCATCTGGATTTATTGGTAAAGCTTTATGCAGGGAGTTGTGCAGGGACTATGAAGTTATCGCATTGTCACGCGATGTAAGAAGAGCTGCGGCGATAATAGGCGAATATGCAAAAATTATAGAATGGGACGGCAGAACAACCGGCACATGGGTAAAATACGCTGACGGTGCCTATGCGATAATAAATCTCGCGGGCGAATCTATCGCTTCGGGAAAGTGGATACACTCAAAAAAGGCGGCTATATTGCATAGCAGGCTCGATTCGACAAGAGCGATTGCATCAGGAATAAAACAGTTGATAAATAAACCGTCAGTTGTAATACAGGCTTCGGCAATCGGTTATTACGGCAATTGCGGTGAAGAGGAATTAACTGAAAAGTCACCGAGCGGCAAAGGATTTCTCTCTGAAGTGTGCCAGGGAGTCGAATTGTGCACTGAGCCGCTGCCGGGACTTGGCGTGCGATTGGTTGTGATACGTTCGGGAGTTGTTCTGGACAAAGATGGAGGAGCTTTGCCGAGGCTTGCAAAACCATTCAAATATTTTCTTGGCGGCTATCCTGGTTCCGGCAAACAATGGTTTTCGTGGATTACGCTCGAAGACGAAATAGCCGCAATAAAATTCCTGATGGAAAATGAAAAACAGCAGGGCGTTTTCAATCTTAGTTCTTCTGAACCAGTAATGATGAAACTTTTTTGTAGAAAATTAGGCAGTGCGTTGAAAAGCCCTTCATGGACATTTGTGCCGGGATTTGTACTTCGTATGTTTTTGGGCGAGATGGCGGACGAAATGATTTTGTCAGGCCAAAAAGTGATTCCGGAGAAATTGCTCGCAGCGGGTTTTAAATTTAAATATCCAAAAGTCAGTGATGCATTAAAAACTATCTTTAGTTGAAGGAGAAAAAATGGATTTAAAAGAATATTTTGGGAATACAGAAGGAACAGGAATTCTTGCTACAAGCGATTCCGAAGGCAGCGTCGATTTAGCGATTTATTCACGACCTTATATAATCGATGAGAACAAAATAGCGTTCAGCATGCTTGAGCGAACAAGTTATGAAAATGTACAATCTAATCCGAAGGCAGCGTATATGTTTATCGAGAAAGGTGAAGGTTATAACGGAAAACGATTGTATCTGAAAAAGACCGGCGAGGAAACAGACAAAGAACGCATTGAAAATATTCGGGCGCAAAGGCAGAAAAAGCACGAAAGCAAAACTGAATCTGTCAGGCATTTCGTATATTTTTCGGTGGAAAAAATCAGGCCGCTGACTGGTTAATATTGAAATCTGTATCAAATCAGGATATGATTCTGTTTTATAGATGATTATATTTATTAAAATTCCGGAGATGGCTTAATGTATATAATACCTGCGATAGATTTGATAGAAGGTCACTGTGTTCGGCTCATTCAGGGACAGTACGATAAAAAAATCAATTACGAAAGCGACCCTGTTAAACAAGCGCAATCGTTTATCGCGGATGGCGCACAATGGCTGCACATAGTCGATCTCGAAGGCGCCAAAGCAGGAAAGCCGGTAAATACAAAAAACATATCAGCGATAGCGGCGTTAGGAAAATTAAAAATAGAAGTTGGCGGTGGCCTGCGCAACGAAGATTCTATACAGGAATTACTCGATATAGGAGTTGAGAGGGTGATTATCGGTACGAAAGCAGTAAGTGACTTTACATGGTTCAGCGAAATGGCGGAGAAATTCAGCGGTCGCGTAATACTTGGCCTCGATGCGAGAGGTTCGAAAGTTGCTACTGAAGGCTGGCTGGAACATTCGTCTGAATCTTTGCTAAAATTCGCAAAAAAAGCAGCTAAACTTCCTATTGCAGCGATTATTTATACTGATATAACCAAAGACGGCATGATGGCAGGCCCAAACCTTGAACGAACAAAAGAGCTTATCCAGGCAGTTGATATCCCTGTTTTCGCTTCAGGCGGGGTTACGACTATCGATGATATTAAAAAAGTGGCAGGTATAGGTGCGGCGGCGGCTATTGTTGGACGCAGCTTGTATGAAGGAACGATTAAACTATCCGATGCAATAAAAGCGACAGAGTAAAAAAACTGTGCACTTTGAATTGAGATTGAAAGAAAATATCAAGTCCTGAAATATGTTGTATATTGACAAGATATTTGACATATTTGCATCAAAAGACTATAATTAAATCATATTATGAAAAGTAATCGTGATTTGTTTGCAAGGAGTGGGGGCAAGTCATATATCTTGAAAGAGCTGACCAATGAAGCGGATTAATTTCATTTGGATAGTAACAAAGAAAAAAGCATTTGGTTTATTATTTGTCTGCAATTTAGCTATTTTCTGTGATACAGTTTTCGGTGATATCAATTCTGGTTTAGCAGCCTATTATAATTTTGAATCTATGGCATGTATAAATGGGGAAATTGTCGTGGACCAAAGCGGTAACGGCCATAATGGAACATGCCGACAGAATCTTACAACGGCAAAAGCTCCGTCGATAGTACCCGGTCCTTCAGGTCTTGGTGATGCACTGTATTTTGACGGCGATTTCTATGTCGAAGTTCCAAACCATGATGCTTTCAACATAACCCAGGGGATTACTATTGCATTATGGTTCAGGGTCGATCAGTTTAATACAGACTGGCAGACGATGTTTTGCCGTGGGGACTGGTCATGGCGTGCAGCGAGGAACGGTTCAGCAAATAGCGCCAGCTTTCATCTTTCGGGATTTGGCAGCATCTACGGAAGCTGGGGTAAAATCAATATTAATGATGGGCAATGGCATCATATAGCAGGTGTTTGGCAAGGTTCAGGCTATTCTACTCAACTGTGGATAGATGGTGTAAGAGATGACGCTCAGGATGAGATTCTGAGTGGTTCGATAAACACCAGCGGCAGCGACCCGGTTACTATCGGCGCTCAGATAAACGAGGGAATATTACGTCGGCAGTGGGTAGGATGTCTTGATGATGTGCGATTGTATAGCCGGGCATTAAGTGAAAGTGAAGTTCAGGAATTATATTTATTCTCATTTGAGCAGGGATGGAACTCGATACCTTCCGTGAAACTGCCGGCAGCGAAATTCCTTTCTTTAGAAGATGAAAGTATGGAATTGGCGCTGGAAGGACAAATATCGGATGATGGCTTTCCTCTGCCTGCTAATATATCTGCTCCCGATCCTGAAGATCCCTACAAGCTGCGCTGGTGGTGGGAAGTTATTTCCTGGCCTTCGGAGGCAAATGAGCCTGTTTTGGAAAGTATCGATTCGAATGATATTGCAGGCTCAGCATTTGTTTATAATAATCCGGGGCAAATAATAATAGTCAATCCAAATGTAAAGTTAGTTAAAACCGGTTATTATGAGTTTCGTCTTTATGTTTCCGATGGCGAAAAAACAAATCATGCTAATATGGGTATTGCTCTCTATCCTGCCGGAATTTCGTCAAGTGAATATCGCCGGAAAGGTTATCTTTACTTATCACCATTGCCTGGTGCAGAGTATGAATCATCACAGACAAAATATCTGCTTTTTCGTTTTGTCGAGGTTTCCCCATCTGATATTAACAATCTATCGTCCTTTATTACAGTAACAGGACAAAAGAGCGGCTATCATTCAGGAACAACCAGGATTGCAAGTGATAAGAAAACAGTTGTTTTCGAGGTGGCTTCAACTTTTTCGAATAATGAGCTTGTTACTGTGGCCCTGGATCCAATTGCTGATCCGAATTCAGGGACCATCGAGCCTTATGATTATCAGTTTATGACATCAGGTTCCTTAGTATTAGGAACCAGGTTGGATTCTGACGAGGAAGTATTGTCTTCGGGAAGTCCTTTATTACAAACGCAAATGTTATCATCTGCGAACGGTCCCGTGATTATGCCGAATGGTGTATCTGTGCCGGGTAATTTCCCGCAAATTAAGATTACCGTTAATGACAATCCGGATTCAGGTTATATTTTCCTCGATAATCGCACGACAGGAAACAATTCATATAACATTATTTTTGACAATACGGGCTCACCTGTCTGGTATTGTCAGACTAACGATGAACGGCGTGACATGAAAGTTCAGCCAAATGGCGTGCTTACGATGCTGGCTCGCGACGGCTATATGCGATTTATCGGCCTTGATACTCATTACAAACAAATTGCCGAATACAGGGCAGTAAATGGATGCAGCACCGACGAACATGAGCTGGTTGTACTTGAAAATGGTTACTACTTCCTCTTTGGTCTTCGAAGTGAAACCGTTGATATGAGAAAATATGTTTCAGGAGGAAATTCCAGCGCATATGTCGATCAGACAATGATTCAGGAGTTTACACCTGAAGGAGACTTGATATTCCAGTGGCGTGCGTGGGACCACTTCGATGTCAGGGACGTCCATCTGGATAATAACAGAAGCTCGTCCTTCCGTTTTCCTCACATGAATGCCATTGATTTTGATGACGACGGCCAGATTCTCCTTTCAAGCCGGCATATTAGCGAAATTACCAAAATCGATAAAAATACAGGCGAAATCATCTGGAGGCTCGGCGGAAATCACAGTGACTTTGTTTTTGTAAATGATCCATTAAACGGATTTCGCAACCAGCACACAATTCGTGCAATCGGCAAAAGACGTTATCTGCTTTTCGACAATGGAGATTTGCATAATCCGCCTGTATCGCGAGCTGTTGAGTATGAGCTTGATCATAATGATATGACTGCGACACTTGTCTGGGAATATCGTGAAACGCCGGATATATATTCTCATTATATGGGTAATACACAGCGTTTGACAAACGGAAATACTTTAATCAACTGGGCGATAGGCTCTGCACCGAAATTAATGGAAGTGCGGCCTGATGGGACGAAAGCATTCGAGATGAACTGGGTGAGTGGATATGAAGCATATCGTGTTTGGAGATGCCGGTGGCAGGGTATGTCACCGGAGCCTGTTCTGGACTTTGAACAGAAGCAGTATGACGCTATAACATTGATTTTCAATAAGTTTGGTGATCCGAATGTTGATTATTATCGTATATATGGCGGTAAAAATTCCGAACCAACAACTCTTATGGCTGTTTCTGATTCTACGCTTGCATATATTTCTGATTTTGACAGTTCAGGCAAGTATTATTTTCGCGTTACCGCAGTCGATGTAAATGGCACAGAAAGCGGATACTCAAACGAAGAGAGCGTTAATATTACAGTATCCGGTACCGGCACGAACATAGTTCAAAACGGTGATTTTTCCCAGGGTATAAATAACTGGATATGGGAGACACCTGTCGCTCCGGCTTCCGGAACATGGGAGATAAAGAACGGGCAATTTCATTATATTATTGATGATGGCGGCACAGTATGGTCATCAATCCAGTTGCGCCAGGATGGTATAATACTCATTCAGGGCAGAAATTATGTTTTTGAATTTGACGCATGGGCTGATTCGCCGCGTACGATTGAAGCGAAAGTCGGTCAGGATGTTTCACCCTGGACTAATTACAGCAAAATTGGAACTACTTATATCACAACACAGAAAAAGCACTGCACATATTCTTTTACAATGGATAATGCTGCAGATTATAATGCGCGGGTTGTAATAAATACCGGCACTTCTGATATTGATGTTTATATTGACAATATATCTCTTAAGTATGCACCGGTTCAATGATTGAGGAGTAGTAATGAAAAAGTCGGCTGTAATATTTTTATTTATTATAATCTCATTTAAGGCTGCATCTGCAGAACTTGGTATTCCCGGCAGCTTGACGCCAAATTTTCCACATGTTACGACAAATATTTATGACAGCAACGCCGTAGGCGAAGGTTATATTTTTCTTACTGCTGCCAGTGATATCAACGGTGTTGGAAATCATCTTATGATATTAAATAATGACGGTACGCCTTACTTTTATAAGGATATGGGAGAAATTCATGCGTATGATTTTAAAGTGCAACCGAATGGTTTGATGACTTTTGCGCAATCACACGATTGCAATTCATACACAGGTGATAGTTTTGCGGTTCATAAAGTTATGAACCATGATTTCGATGTAATTGATTCATTCCAGATGGGGAATGGTTATATTGCAGATTATCGTGATTTCAAAATCCTGCCTAATGGTCATGCGCTCCTGTTCGGCAATTATTTGACAGAAATAGATATTAATGAACCTTTTGAAGTCTGTGACCCGAATGCTGCTATCTGCGGTGCGGTTGTACAGGAACTGGATGTATTTAAGAATGTTGTCTTTCAATGGTGTGCAGGTAACTTTCTCGACGGCGAAGATATGAACCAGCCGGATTTATCGCAATTTCATCCTCATTCAGTCCAACTCGATAAAGACGGTCATATTTTATTAGCAAGCTGTGACAGGATAATAAAGATAAACCGATGCACCGGCGGTTTAATCTGGCAGTTTGGCGATGATGCGAATGACTTTACCTTTATTGGTGCAGATCCAAACGAACCAGTTGGCTATTTTGGATGCAGCGATTTTTCCCGGTTACCCAATTGCAATATATTGATATATGATGATGGCACACGCGATGGAACAAGTTTATCGAAAGTTCTCGAATATAAGCTCGATGAAGAGAACAGAACTGCCGAATTAGTCTGGCAATATGTGCCTGACCCGAACATATTTGGTTTGTACAGCGGCAGCGTACAGCGACTACCGAATGGCAACTCTCTTATATGTCGCAGTGTGATTGATGGGAATTCGATTCCAGCCTGTTGGGAAATTACTCCGGATGGCAAAATTTTATTCGATCTTTTTATTGATTCGAATGATATCCGGAGTTTCAGCGCATATCGTTTTTCTTTGCCGCCAGAAACACTTATTACCGCGGTTACTAAGTATGAATTGGCTGTAGGTAATACGTATAATTTTGCAGATAGTACAAGCGATACAGGGGTATCTTTGAAAGTAAATTACATGGATGGGCAGGGGTATAATGAAGTGACTGTACGTAGGGAGCCGTTCGCGCCAATCAATCCTGAATTTCCCGGTACGGATCCTTTGGTGCTTCCTGTTCGGGTAATTATTTCGCAATATGCTTTCATGGATATTAATGCGGATGTTTCATTTGATGTTCACAGCTTCAACTTTGCGGATCCGAACATATTAACTGTGTACCATAGACAATACAGAGACAAGGGATTATTTATACCTTTGCCGACAATTTATAATTATGTAACCGGAAAACTGAGAGCGTCTGTATATGCCCAGACAGGTTATGAAGACGATATAGGAGAGTTTATATTCTGTTATCCTGATTCATGTCAATCAGCAAAACCAGAGAACTAAAGTGAGCTAAAAATGCAGGATTGGCTTTAGCCCATGCTGTAAAGAATTGGTGGGCTAAAGCCGACTCTGCTTGGCTTAGATACTTTTTTCAGGCAGCTCGAATTTATAACCGACTTCTCTGATTGTATGAATGAATGTCGGATTGTGCTGATCGGGTTCGATTTTATTTCTCAAGGTAGTGACAAACCTGTCGATGCTTCGCGAGCCTGTAAAGCAGTCATATCCCCAGACGCAGTTTAGTATATCATCACGCGTAAGCGCTCTGCCGGGCCTTTTAAGGAACAGTTCGAGCAGTCTGAATTCTTTCGGTGATAGTTTAATTTCATCTCCGTTATGTGTGAGCTTTCTTGCGGGAATATCAAGCCGAAAGTCTGCGAATTCGTAAATATTCTGTTCGATTTGCCTGCTTCTTCGCAAAAACGCAGCCGCACGCGCCAGAAGCTCTTTTATGCTGAACGGCTTGGTGACATAATCGTCCGCGCCGAGATTGAGCCCCAGTACAATATCCGATTCCTCGCCCTTGGCGGTCAGCATGATTATCGGCATGTCGAGTTTTTCCTTGCGGATAAGCCTGCATATTTCATAGCCGTTTATCTTGGGAAGCATTATATCGAGTAAAATCAAATCAGGCTTCGCATCAAGAGCGGCGTTCAAACCTTCCTCGCCATCAACAGCAGTTATTACGTTATAGCCTTCGTATGCGAAGTTATCTTTTAAGCCGCGAAGCATCGAAGAATCATCTTCAATTATCAAAACAGTATCCATGCTGTTTATTGTCCGGCGATTTCACGCACCCAAATGCCTACCTGGCTTGTAACCATGCTTTGTAACTCTTTATTTGCCTCGGCTGGTTTAATAAAAACGAGTAGGTCCTGGTTCTTTTCCCGTAATAATTCGAGCGTGAATTTTTTATCGTCTGTCGTTTGGCATTGGAAAACTCTTTTTGTAAGAGCGTCTTCACGAGATGGTTTTTCCGTTACTTCAGTGTATTGCCAGCCGATATTATCGAACTTTCTTTTTAGTTCCTCACCATACATTTTGCCCGTTGCGCTAATGCTCCCTACACGGATATATCCTTCTTCGGCGTAGATTTTTATCGCTTCTTTGCGTTTTATTTCGCGTTCTTTTTCCTGTATCTCCCGTTTCTGTTCTTCTTCTTTATGTTCTATATTGCTAATAATAGCTCCGGTGATATCGATAGCGGCTCCGATAGCGGCTCCTGCGACAGCTTCGCCCGATTGATAACCTATTATGCCGCCCACGATGGTCGCGCATCCTGTGCAATGTATTCCGGCCAGCATTAAAACTCCCGCTAAAAGCATTTTCTTCATGTTTTCTCCTTTTAATTTTGCAGAAATCTTTTTTACAGAATCTCCTTCAATATTGGCATTTTTACAGTGAAAGTGCTTCCTTTTTCCCTTTGGCTTTGCACTTCGATTTTGCCCTTGTGGGCGTCAACAATAAATTTCACAATAGATAAACCCAGTCCCGTCCCTTCAGCACGTCTGGAAAGAGAGCTGTCGGCCTGGTAAAACCTGTCAAATATCTTTCTCATCTGCCTGCGTGTCATTCCTATTCCGTTGTCCTTAACTGAAAAACACACATTTTCATCTTCGCGAAATACTTTTAACTCAATCTGCTTGTTATCATAAGTATATTTGCACGCGTTGTCCAGCAGATTCACAAGCACAGTGACCATCGCGTCCTTATCTGCATATATAGACGGTAAAGTGTCGGAAAAGTTACATAAAAAATTGCAATTTTTTTGAGAAAATTTTGTATGGACAGCCTCAATCGAGGATTTTGCTACATCTGCGGGGCTTATTTTTTCAAAATTGAAGACCTGTTTATTGCGTTCCATGCGTGAAAAAGTGAGAAAATCATCAATTAAGCCGGTTAGCCGCTTATTTTCTTTGCAAATCAGTTCCAAATACTCTTTTGTGTCGAGGGGATCCTGCCCACCCTGCCCTCGTTTTGAGTAATTTCTTTCAAGCAGCGTGTCAGCAAGAACTCTCATGGATGCAAGGGGCGTTTTCAGCTCATGCGTGATAGTTGCGATAAAATCGTTCTTGAGACGATTCATTTTCATCTGCCTGCCGATAGTTCTGCCTGCAAAACCGCCTGTCAGAAGTATAAGAACTATGACCAGAACACCCGCCCAGATATAAATCGCCACCTGTTTATTAGCGGCGTTTTCAAAAATCATGTTGTCTTTGAAATATAACGCAACTTTAAAGTCAGGTAAAAAACTGCCAGCTTCTAATGTGAGAAAAGGCGATTCTTCAATATTTGTATTTTCTCCGGTAAGCTGACCAAAATTGTTATATACTTTTATGTCAACTGTATTATCCTGAATATTATTTATAGCGGTGTTTAAAATTGATAACATCTTATCAGCAGAAGAAATGCCTATAATTGTTTTTTTGTCTAATTGATATTTCAAGCCATATAAATCATATTCCTTTGAAAGCTTCCTTACTGTATTTATAGGCCATGTTTTTACTGCATTCGAATCAGAAAAAAAAGAAAATGATAAAATGGAGTTATTATATGCTTCAATCCGGTTTTTTGCATATTTTATTTCTTTCTCTAACTTATTAGCAAGACCAGCTTTTTCAGCAATATCTATAGCCTTTTCAAATTGCCATACGATTGTTTCAGCGGGCGTTCCTTGCGGTGGTTTTAAATCAGGAACGAATGGTATAACATGATAATCTTCTGGTATTTTGAGAATCGGATATAGCAGCGCACTTGTATTTACATCGTTAACGTCCAATCCAAGCTGAATTAAATAAATTCTTGCCTGCATTATTACGTTTGCCGCTGATGAATCTCTTTTGCGAGGGATACTCGAAAAAGAAATTTTGCGGGCTATTTCAATTGCTTCCTTTTTTTTGTTGAGTTTAGCAAGACATCGTGCTTTGGAAAGGCTGGCTTTGTAACGTATTGATTCTGATTCTGCATTTGCTGCAATTTGCTCATATGATTTTATCGCATCTTCGAGATTACCAGATAACTCTTGTTTGAAAGGTTCTGTTAGATGGTTGTCTTCTTGATTGGTATAGGTGTTTAATACGGGGTATTCCAGATTATTATTTGCATCGAAAATTAATAATTCTGGAAATTGTCCATCGGAAGGATTCGTTAATATTTCAAAAAGAGCTTGAGGCTCATTTATATGATATGATGTTGGATATTTTATTTTTTCTTTGAAGTATAAATCAACTGTATCAATGAAAAAATCCTGTGCTCTTTTTGTATAGCTCTCTACGAGTTTTTGTCTTACAGCGAAACGTTCGTTTTTTACAGCCTGCATCATAAACCACAGCAGGCAGACAGTGGGTAATATCACCGCCCCCGCAAGCAGTAATATTACCCACCGCATTCGGTCTTGTTCTAAAGTTTTATTTTTTTTAATTACCACGTTTTATTCTTTACCGTTGTACAAAGCTAATATTTTGTCTTAAATGATCTTGTAATTATACATCCTGTTGCCATCAATTCGGACCAGCCAGTTCGGCGGTTCCGAAAAATTTATTGTTTTCCCATGCTGAATCCTGTGTGTCGCGCCATGTGATTTTACTGTCTCGGTCTCCGCCGTCATCATCATCGTTAACGTGAACATCAAAACCTATTTTTAAACCTGGCTGGGCATTTACACCAAGAACCGACCACGGTATGGTAACTCGGAGAGTATATCCTTCACCATTTGTGACCATAGCGGACTGGGTTTTTTCCGGAAGAGAACCGCGATTATAAATACCTTTTTTATTCCAGCAGAAGTAAAAATGGTAATCATTATCTTTATATTCACCCGATCTGGAATTATCGGCATCGATGAAAATCTCTGCGGAATCATCTTGGTAAAAATCTTCAGAATCATATACTATCTTGTCGTCTATTATATTAACATAAATATAAAGATTATCTTTATCCCATAGAGCTTTGTACTCTGCGGAAAAATCTTTTTTTGAAGATGGAGCAGAATATATTTTATTTTCAAGCGCATGAGATTGAATATTATCCCATATTTCCGGGACTTTTTCGTCTGTAATAATTAGCGGCTTATCCGTATGAGCAATCATTACAGGTGTAGTATCAATTTTTTCCCAGCCGCCTGTATTTTGCTGTGTTTGTGACATAATATTTGCAATCTGCATTATTGGAGCAAAGACATTGCTGAGAGGAGGGAGGTTATAAATACCGGCGCGAATATTAAAATTATTTTGGCTTTCATTGGTTCGCAACTGGATGGTAGTATCTTTGCATCCTGACGCTATCTGGGCTAATAGATTGCGAAGGTTCGTTGTGTTTTCTTCGGAGCCGGCATTGACAAATAACTGTCCAGTCTGTATAAAACCACCAAGATTAAGCATAAGAATCTTACTGGTATTGGAAGACAATTCAGAAATTGGTTTTTGTAAAGACCCTTCTGTCACAACCGATTTTGATTGTAAAGACGCTATTGAAGCTTCGATGATTTCAGGATTTAAGGAAACAATGGTTGTATTATTGTTCTGGTAGCAATTAAGCTTCATTCCATTGTTAAGATTAATAGTATATTTGCCTGATGTCTCCTGCGTTTGATTATTATTTGGATTTCTGGTTACTAAACCGGGTATTGTGAGTAACTGTTCAATTATCTGTCGTGTTTGCTGCGGATTTCGACTTGTAATCACAAGACCGATGTTGCCTCCGAAAGCAATTGCCGGATTATTAATTGGTTGTGCTTT
This sequence comes from Sedimentisphaerales bacterium, assembly GCA_016931715.1. Lineage (GTDB taxonomy): Bacteria > Planctomycetota > Phycisphaerae > Sedimentisphaerales > Anaerobacaceae > JAFGPS01. Next base: position 23,343 of record JAFGEF010000121.1, on the reverse strand, counting down.
TGTATTTTTCGCAGGTGTTAAAAATAAAGAGATTTGTTCGATATTAGCAAAAATTTCCCTGCCTATATCAAGGCCGGTTACATTCAGAAGCTGCTGGCCTACCGATTGTGCCTGGGCACTTTCAGCGTTATTTAAAGCAAAACTCAACAACCCGATTGTTTGAGGCGGTATCACCTGAAAAGCTTTTTTATTGAGATTTGGTGTGCGAATCATATTGTAAGCAATGCAGTTATGACCTTCATTAAGTGCAATATTGGTTTCGAGCGCAATACCTGTTTGTTCAATTGATAAAAAAGTAATCAGGTCTTTTATATTTTTAAAATCGACTATTCCATCTGCCAAACGAACCTCGGGAGGAACGGCATCAGGTGGAAGCGTTTGTATCAGCTTTGTATAGACTGTATTTACATCCGCCCAGATTGTCAGAGCGTTCGACTGTCGTGCCTGCTTGCTTACCTGCACGAATGACTTGTTGCTTGAAGCCAGTGTTGGTTCATGAGTAATGCCTTTGTACTGTTTAACGCACCATGTGAACTGACCGGTTTCGAACGCCGGCGGAGTTGCCAGAATAACCACCGAATCGTCATATGCGGCTCCGCCTCCCTCGAGAGAGACACATTTCATGCCTTCTATATCGTCAACAGGTTTTCCCACCATACTAAGCACCGTTTGAAGTATTCCTTTTAAGGCGTCGCTCTTGCCGGGAAACATGACAACTATAGCAGGGGGAATATTATTATTGGGAATGCCGGTTATACCCACTCCCATTCCCCTGATTTTCTTAAATTCGGCCATCATATTTGGATTAAGAAGTCCACTAATAATATTTGACGCCGTTGCCTGTTGTCCTGTATTTCCAGCCGTATTATTGCCAATAAGAGCTAATGGATTTTCAAGCGGGCTTCCTTTAAGCATGTTCAGTATGGTTTCGATTTGCTTGCCCGGGCTGCCAATCTCTGCATAGAACAAAGTCTCAGGCGGCATAAGAGCGGCTGGATCTGCATTGCCCATGTCATCAAGCATGGGTTTGATTTTTTCGATGATATTAGTCTGGTCGCTGAAATTCGCAGTCAATTTCTGAAAATTTACTTTCGCCGATATTTCGTTTTGCAATTTCATATAGCACATGCCTTGTCGATATAAAGCCTGTGCGATATGGTTCTTCTGTGCTGAACTATCGTCAATAATACTCTGATAGATTTTGATTGCCTCATCGAGATTACCTTCGATTTCCTCTGCATACAAACCTTCCTGCAGAAGAACACTTGCAGGCTTGGACTGAGCGGCAAATACTGCCGGAACGATAGTAAATAATAAGAAAATGATAATCGCTTTAACTGAACTTTTCGTAACATTTAACTGTTTCATAACATTACTCCTTTCGACAATAAAATATCATAAATATATTTGTTTTAACAGGAGTATTTTGCACGGCAAATGTTACCGTTTTGTTACGGTTTTATCCTTTTTTGAATATTTTTGACTTTTTTTGCCTTACAAAACGATTACTGTTATAATATGGAAAATATTGAGGTGTATATGAAAGAGATTTTATATGGGAAAATATAAAATATGCTTTGCGGGATTGCTTATTGTATTACTGATGATTTTACTGGCTGTGGGACTATTATCGTCGGAAAATCATGTGTACAGGTGGGTGTTTGTATATTACATGTCCTATGACAATGACCTTAACGTACATGGAAGCAGGATTCTCAGCGAGCTTGAAAAAGGAATTATAAACGACGAAATCGCAGTTGTGACGCAGGCGGATTTCAACGATATAAAATGTATGAAACGAATTGCGATGTACAACTCTGGCGGAAAAACCAAAAGAAAAGAATTATCCGTAAAAAGCGAAAACAGCGCCGATGCAAACGAACTGAAAAAATATTTCGACTGGGTGCGCAGCAACTGGAAGGCGGAAAACTACTGCATTGTTCTCCTCAATCACGGCGGAGCGCTGGATGACATGTGCAAAGATGAACGGCCGTTCGGAGAGGCAAAGAAAAACAATAAACTAATCATGGCAAAATGGCTCTCCGGAATCGAAGCAGCTAAAATCATCGCTGATTTCAATCGGAGCGTCGATAATAAAGTCAGGCTTCTTTTTCTCCAGCAGTGTGCACGCGGCTCGATTCAGAACCTTTATAGTTTTACTGATACATGCCAATATCTTATGGCTTCTCCTGCAAAAGTTGGCGCTCCGAATACGTACTATGCACGAACGCTTCAGGCCGCAGCGAAAGGCCCTGATATCACAGGAAAGAACATAGCACAAAATATTATGCTTCGGGATAAGGATTATACCTTATATATTTTGTTCGATTGCAATGAGCTGAAAAAGCTTCCGGAAAAGCTTAAACCTGTTCTGGACTCTTTTGTAAAACCTGAAAACCTGAAGTGGCCGAAGGAATGCAAGCCTTTATTCCGATATGAGGATGAGGAGTATTACGATTTGAAGTCGTATTTTCAGTCGTTGAGCAGGACGAATGGTGACATTTGCGATAAGGAGCTGAACGCATTTTTCGACTGGATTGATAATGAGCTTATCGTAACCAGGCGGCTTAATGATAAATCTTTCGACAAATCCTGGCAATCAGGGCTTTCTATTTATGTCCCGTCTGATCCAAGCCAGCTTGACCGCTATGACTTTTTACCCATCTATAAACAAACGAATCTTGAAAACCTTATGCGCCTTACATTTCAGTGATTTTATACATAGCATTCCGCGGGGCCGAGGGTGGATTTATCAAATCCTTTGTTGAACATGAACTGGCGGATGTGTGTGCAGAGGTGGCATTTGGCGGCGTAGGAGGGGAGTTTTTTATAGCCGAGCTTTTCTGCTTTTTCAAGTAAGCCAAACGGGCCGGAATTGAAGAGGGTATTAATTATTTCGTTGTTTTCAGGAGTGAAGTTTTTCCAGATTTCTTCTAATGAAGATTGCTTCCTGCTGCTTTGGGTGGCATCCTCAAGCGTAGCTTGGGGATGGCATGGATTGAGTTTACCATCCCCATCCTGATAAAAAGAATCAGGATGAGGATGCCACCCCTCGTTCGCAATAACATTGTTAGAGGTTTGATTTACATTTCCTACAATTATGCCGCTGCATGTTCCGCTGAAAACGTTTCCGAACGGGTCGATGTGAACTCCTTTTGCGCCGAGGAAGCTCGATTTGCAGTTTTCGGATGTGAAGCTTTCGGCTGGTTTACAGGCGACTGCTTCAGCGAGTTTGTCTGCGGCCCGGCCTGTAAAGCGGCAGGGGTAATCTTCTATCGCTTTTATATAAGCATCCATACGAGCGGCGGGGGAGATGTTTTTCATATCAATTGAATTATCCAGATATTTTTCCCATCGAACGAGTACTCGTTCATTTCCAAGTATTTCTTTTGAGATAGCCGCTAATCTTCGTACTATCTCAATATCGACATATTCCTGGTGGAACGGGTCAACGCTGATTTTCAGTCTGTACATGCCAAGTTCATTGAGACGTATTAAGCGATCACGAGTGATGTTGTCATCGGTTGCCCAGAATCCGTTTGTTTCAATCAAATCGATTTTGCCCATTTTTTGTTTTTGAGCTTCGATGAGGATTTGTTCGAGATGCTCCCAATAAAGAAACACTTCGCCGCCGGTTAAGTGCACTTTCGCGTTTTCACCCGCGAGTATTTTCAGTGACTGCCATGCTCCGATAGCCATATCGATAGGCATGAGTCCGCCTTTATCAGGTCCGCAATGGTAGTAACAAAACTCGCACGAGCAGTTGCATTTATATGTAAGAAGCAGTCCGGCGTTGTTCCATAGTTTGAACTTCGGCTCGTTGCGGCTTAATGTTTTGTTATAAGCATTTTCGTACAACTCAGTCATTTCTTATCTCGTTCTTCATCTCTCGTCCCTCGTGCTTTTTCAGATGAATCTGTATGACTGTAATATCAGCAGGAGTTATGCCGCTGATTCTGGATGCCTGTCCAAGCGTGCCGGGTTTGAACGCCGTGAGTCTTTCTCTTGCTTCATATCGCAGGTGCGAAATTGTATTGTAGTCCAAATCTGAAGGGATGTTCCTGTTCTCTAATGTTTTCATACCCGCCGCTAAACGTTCCTGCTTTCCCAGATAGCCTTCATATTTCGCATCGATGATAACTGAATAAAGAACGTCTTCAGGCAGCTTCATTTCTTTTACTTTTTCGTCTTCATTCATTTTTTCGGCAAGCTCACTGTTCGGCCTTCGCAGTCTGTCCCAGAGGCTTATTCCTTCAGTGCGATTTTCCTGCAGGTACTTTTTTAGATTTGCCATCTGCTCGATTTTGTTTTGGAACCTTGCCCACCTGTCGCTGCTTACAAGCCCGACTGATTTTCCGAGCTGCGTTAATCTTCTGTCTGCGTTATCAGTCCTGAGTGACAGTCGATATTCCGCGCGAGATGTGAACATTCGATAAGGCTCATTAATGCCTTTTGTAAGAAGGTCATCAATCATTACGCCTATATAAGCCATGTCTCTGCCGAGAACGAGAGGTTCTTTATTCTGCAATTTTCTTACTGCGTTTATACCCGCCAAAATTCCCTGTCCTGCGGCTTCTTCGTAGCCGCTTGTACCATTAACCTGACCCGCAAGGAAAAGGCCTGAAATTTTTTTGGTTTCCATGTTTGATTTTAACTGGACAGGGGGGCAGTAGTCATATTCGATTGCGTAGCCGTAGTGAACGATGCGTGCGTTTTCTGTGCCGGGGAGTAATTTAAGAATCTGCTCCTGTACGTTTTTAGGAAGTGACGTGCTGATTCCGTTGCAGTAAATCGTTGTTTTTTCTATGTCTTCAGGTTCGAGAAATATCTGGTGTCTTTCCTTGTCTGCGAAACGAATGATTTTTGTCTCGATACTGGGGCAATAGCGAGGTCCTGTGGATTTAATTTGACCTGTATAAAGCGGCGCCTGGTGAAGATTGTCACGGATGATTTTGTGAATCGCTTCGTTCGTATAAGTTATCCAGCATGGGATTTGCGGCTGTGTGATTTTGTCTGTCATAAATGAAAATGGCACAGGCTTTTCGTCGCCAGCCTGGATTTCAGTCTTGTCATAATCAACCGTTGCTCCGTCAAGTCTTGCCGGCGTACCTGTTTTCAGTCGTCCAAGTTCCAGTCCGATTTGGCGCAGGCTGTCCGATAGTTCATTTGAGGCAGGCTCATCGAGCCGACCGCCAGGAAACTGATGTGTCCCGATGTGCATCAGGCCGCGAAGGAAAGTGCCTGTTGTCAGAACGACTGTCGGAGTATAGTATGTTATTCCATCAGCACATTTGACTGCGTGAACGATATTGTTTTCGGTGATTATATCGGTTGCCATTGATTCGACGATTGTTAAATTCGGAGTCTGTTCGAGCATGGCACGAATATAATCTTTGTATTTATATTTATCAGTTTGTGCGCGAGGCGCCTGTACGGCGGGTCCTTTGGAGCGGTTCAGCAGGCGAAACTGAATTCCCGTCGCATCAGTCGCAAGCCCCATCAAGCCGCCCAAAGCATCGACTTCCCGTGCAATCTGGCCTTTTGCAAGGCCGCCGATAGCAGGATTGCAGCTCATCTTTGCGATGGTGTCCCTGCTTATGGTTATAAGGCAGGTATTTGCTCCGATTCGCGCAGCGGCGTGAGCGGCCTCGGCTCCGGCATGACCGCCGCCGATAACTATACAATCAAATTTGGTTTTATTACTTACATTTGGCATGTGTACAGTATATCTTTTTGCCAGTTTTTATCAATCTGATTCATAGTATGCAGCCTTATTTTAATGTAATAAAAATTATATTACTTACTTGCTATACACAATAATATGTGTTATATTATGTGTAGAAAGAGGTGTAAAAATGGCAACGAATTTGGCATTGGATGATAAATTGATTATTCAGGCTCAGAAGGCCGGATGTCATAAAACTAAAAAGGAGGCCGTAACAGCCGCCCTGAAAGAATATATTGCACATAAAAAACGATTAGGGATTAACAAATCGTTTGGTACGATTACTTTCGATGATAATTATAATTACAAGAAAGCAAGGAGTCGATGAAGGTTCTGGTCGATACTTGCATTTGGTCCATCGCATTACGTCGTAAAAATCCTGATACTGAAATTATTCAAAAATTACAGGATCTTATAAAGGATGACAGAGTATCTATGATAGGACCCATAAGACAGGAAATTCTATCCGGTATTTCAAATGGCAGGCAGTTTCATAAGTTGAAAAAAATACTTTCTGCTTTTGAGGACATTCTTCTTGTTACTGAACATTATGAAGCGGCCGCGGAATTCAGTAATATATGCAGAAGCAAAGGCATACAAGGTTCAACAATTGATTTTTTGATTTGTGCTGTTGCACATATGGAGAATCTTGAAATATTCACTTCGGATACAGACTTTGAAAATTACAGTAGATACTTACCTATAGAATTAATGAAATAATACTTCCTGAGTCAATTTAGAACATTTTTTCATATCATTAACAATTTAGTTTCTGCACTTATTCTTTAGTCATTTTAAGATTGCATATTTTCCGCCGATTCTGTTTATGCTTCATCTTTTGCGGATGTGAGTGCGACGGCTGAGGCTATTGCGAAATTTGCGGTGTGGGTAATGCTGATGCTGATTTGTGTGATACCGAGTTTATCAGCGATATTTTTTAGTTCACCATCCAGCCTGACCTGCGGCTGGCCGCTGATATTGTTGACTACTTCAATATCCGTCCACGCGATTTTTCCCCGCCAGCCTGTTCCCACAAGTTTCAAAATTGCTTCCTTGGCGGCGAAGCGTCCGGCATATTTCTCGATGCGGTTCTTGTTTGCATCGGCGTAAGCCTGCTCGGCCGGTGTGAAAACACGATTGATAAATCGTTCGTTATGCCGATTTATCATATCCTCTATACGGGGACAATCTACAAGGTCAATGCCATGTGCTATAATCATTAATTATTCCTGGTTACTTTCTTTGTATATTTTTTCAAGGCAGAAATCAATAAAGGCGTTTGTCTCGAATCGTCCCATCTGCTGATTTACATTTTCATTAAACTTATTTATAGCCGTGTTTGTGTTTTGCTCTTCAATTACAGCCTCTCTGACCTGCTTTTGAACTTCCTCGAAAGGAACGTATCCTGCCGATATTTTCTTTTCCAGCTTAATAATAAAAATAAATGGCTCTGTTTTTATCGGCTGCGATATTTCGCCGGGCTGCATGTTCAGAGCCGCTTTTGCTATTGCATCGTAGGGTGAGGCTAAAGAATTGGGATTTATCGGCTCCCATAATCCGCCAAATTGTTTTCTGTGACCATGTGAATATTGTTTTGCCAGTTCCGCGAAATTTTCACCTGATTTTAATTTTGTATAAAGTTCATTTGCGAAATCTTCAGCATATTTCCGGCGGTCCATGTTCGGATCGCTTATCTCCAAATTTGCAGGCAGAATATCAATAGATCGAAATTCTATTTCGGGAGTTATCGCGAAATTTTCGTCTTTCATGCTTTCGTATTTTCTGATTAACTGCCGATACGGGATAAAGCCGATTTCGGTTTTTTGTAAGCTTACATACCACTGAGTAAGAATTTGTGTTCTTAATAATTTTTTGTAGTTTTCTCGATTATGCCAGTTCTTTTTGATCGCATCCTCTGCTTTGGCTTCGTCACCGCCGAATTGCTGAACAAATTTTCTGATATCGCCTTCCACCATCTTGTCCAGGGATTCGTCGAGAGTGTCTCCAATCTCCTTTTTTGCGGTGTTATAAAGAAGTATTTCCGATATTTTATCCGAGACAATTATTTGCAGAGGTTCTTTTATTTTCTCTTTAAAATCCCTGATTTCCATGCTCTGTGCGATAGGCTCCAGATATTCACCGGGTGTTATCAGCAGGCTCCCTAAATTTGCAGGTTTATTAATTATCTGCTCAGGTGTAATTTCCTGTCCTGAGACAAGTAAAACCGGTTCGCCCCTGGAATTGACAAACTGGTAATTGCCTTCGCTGGAAACGCGGGTCAATTCATTCTTTGTCAAAACAGGCTCAGGAGTGTTTTTACAGCCTCCAGCCGTCAGTAATATTATAGCTATATAAATAAAAGATTTATACATAAGAGTCAGCCAATCAAAAATTTAGAGCTAATCTTAAATAAAAATCAAAAAAATACAATTGTAATTTTCAGAATCTATGATATTTATGTATTAGTTTTAGATGGATTTTGCAGAACTCATTGGATTTTCAGTACTATAAGGAGAAAAAATGAACAGATTCAATTATCTTCTCGGATTGTTAGTTATAGCGGCTGTATCAGGCTGCAATAGCGACATCGTAAGTACCAAACAGCTTAAGGAGCTTAAATACAAATGTGTTTATATTGCCCCGCTGAGCAGCGAAGACCCGCATGTCGGACAGGTTTTAAGAGATGCACTCGAAAAAGAGCTTATAAGACAAAGGATTGCAATCTGTGACCAGAATTCTGCAACTGTTTTCATGACAGGTTCCACCTTCCTGACGGTACGCGGCAAAGGCAGCTCAACGAGTCAATCCATCGAAAGCGTATCTGTTGTAGGTAAAGATACAAACGGACAAATCCTGCTTTCGGCTTCTTACGATAATAAGGAGCTTTATTCCGCCAGTAAACTCGCCAAAGAATTCGGCTCTGCCCTGGCAGGCAAGCTTAAATAGATTGTCTGAGATAGAGAAGCTTTGGATTATTAAAATCTATAAAACAAGCCCAAAGTGATAACTGGATATATCTTGAAAGAATCCAATTCATCTTCTATTTCTTGTCTTTCTTTCTCAAGGTCGGCAGGAGAAACTATACCTGTTGAACTTAGAGATACGTCGGGAGAATCAGTAAAAGCAACACCTAAATCCAGGGTAAATCCCCACCTGCGATTGCTTTGTATGGGATTTCCCCAGCCTATACCGATATAAGGCGACATGCCATCTATTTCTGCCGAACCTGTTATAGTGCCAATATCGCTCGGAGTGTATGTAGTATCGCCGATTTCGACATTTTCAGTAGGACTGGCGTCCAAATCGATTTCGTTATCCATCGAAATAAAGCCGCCTGTCAGATGAAACGAATTGTCGAAAACATGCCAGTCGAGAAGTGCGCTTATCGAGGATAGTTCCACCCCGAGGTCATACTCGACATCATCGATTTCTTCTTCGTCGAAATCATAATCAAGCATGTTATAGCCTACACGGGCATTGATATCGGTTGCCAGCCCGACAGTGAATTCGCCGCCAAGTCCTAACGTGCCGGCTTTTCCTGCTACTGCAAACCTGCCGGAATCCTGGCATCCCGTTCCGGCAATTAACAGGAACGATAAAATCAGCGATAAAATAATACATAATCCTTTACTCATGTCCAATCCTTTCAATTTCTCAAATAAAAATAGTGCCTTTTAATATATCGTCATTTTCAATAGAAATACTTTCGGACTTTCCCTTAATTGATGAACAAAGTGCCTTATTTCCACTGCAAAGCAGCAATATCTTCTGACTTATAAATTCTTTTTATATCGCCGTTATTGAACAAAATATGGCAAAGTCCAAAATGGTTTTGTGTTATCAGAAGTTCATGCCCGCCGGATTTATTCCACCCGCCCTTAATCTCGAATAATAGAACCGTGACCGGCGGAGAATTTGGTTCGCAGTTTGGGTTCATTGCGTAATAGCTTTTTCGATTTATTGGTATTGGGACAGGTAAAAATTGTCGCTTCCACCTGAATTTAACTTCCGGACATATAAAGTCATCTTTTTCAACTTGCCTGGATTTTAAGAGCAAATCGCACCATAAATTCGGATCAGGGTATTTTCCATGATTGTCTTTTTGATAAATTGATATGGCATTGCCAAGTTTTTGTAAATTTAAGCCGCATCCCATTCCGACTTCAGTTTGTATTGGGCCGCTGGTTTCAGAAAACCAAATACCGCAAAAAAATAATCCTATTGCTATTCCTGAATAAATAAAAATGTCATTTCTTAAACTGCCAGTTCTAATACCGTACACCCATCTATTCATGCTATTTTTGGCAGGGGTGATGAGTAAAAATACCAAACAGGCTATACTGGCCCATCCAATAAATCCCCAAAGAAATGAATTTGCATAGGGACTGATGATGAAATTGAGTAAAATTTGAAAGAAGAAGAAAAGTATAATAATACCAAATGTAAAATATGCTTTACGGCCATACATTTTTTTAACTGCCAAATACCCCGTAATCAGGCCAATCATTCCGAATAGCAATCCGAGATTTCGAGCGACATATTCGCTCCACCATGAACGATAAAAAATGGCTCTGATAATTAAAATGGCAATGCCAAAAATACACGCTAAAACTGAAGTTGTTATTAATGCTGTAACCTTTGGCTTTTCGATTTCAGAAATATCTTCTGTATTACTCATTTTTTTTCTCCGCATTCCACCTTAAATCGGCGATTTTATTTGTGCTGATAAAATCCACGTAGCCGCCGTTGAATAAGATATTACATCCCTGACCTCTGTGATTTTGAGTAGTCAGAAGTTCCGGACCGCCTGATAAATTCCAGCCGCCTTTGGTCTCGAAGAGCAGAACTATATCTTTAGGTGAATTCGGCTCGCAGTTTGGATTCATTGCATAATAGGATTTGTGGTTTTTCGGAACCGGCCATAAAAATACCTGTCGTTTCCATCCATATTTAATTTCCGTGCATAAAAAGTCATTTTTCTTCACCTGGTCATATTTTAATATCGCGTTACACCACTGTTCAGGTTCCGGGTATTTTCGCTGATTGTCCCTGGAATATTTCGAGAACGTTTTCCATATATTTGCCATATTGTCGGCGCATCCCATCCGTAACGCGGTTGACTGCGGCATACAGGTTTCCGCCCACCAGAGGAATATCAGCATAGCTCCTGCGGCTATGCCTGTATTTGCAAATATTCCGTCTTTAATCTGGTCTTTCAGGCTGAATCTCCATTTGGGAACTGCCGGTATGGCGAATAATATTAGAAGCAGTAATAGACTTATCAGGATATTGCAGGATTGAAGCAAACGGTATATTTCCACATTTCCAAAAATATTGAGAGGCAAAAAATAAAACAGTTGAAGTATGATAAGCGGTAATATTATAAAAAAAGTTATGCGTGCATAACGTCTGGAGATGGATACAAGAGCCGCAAATCCAGGAATTAATCCGGAAATCCCGGCCAGGAAAGAGACATTGCGGGCAATATATTCGCTCCACCATGGGCGATAAAAAAACGCTCTTATGAGAATAACAGCAATGCCCATAATGCCAAACAGCAGAGACAGCATTGCTAATTTTGAGAAATTCGGTTTTTCTATTTCAGATGTGTGTTCTAATCTACTCATTTGGTTCCTTCGCATTCCACTTTAAATTTGAAATCTCATCTTTTTTAATTCCTTCTACCGAACCATCATTGAATAATACATTGCATATTTTTTCTTTATGGTTATCAAATGACAGAAGTTCCGTCCCGCCGAATAAATTCAAGTAACTGTTTTTTGTTTCAAATAATAAAATCGTATCTGGTGGGGAATTTGGTTCGCAATCTGGATTCATTGCGTAATGGCAACGGGCTTCTTCCGCAGCAGGACAGCGTAATATTTTATCATCTGCTCCTCGAGGAAGATAAGGCCTAATCAAATCGCACCATTTATCAGGTGTTGGATAAGAATTAGAATTATTCTGAGCATACATATAAAAAGCGAGACCTAAATGCTTGAGGTTAGCTCGGCATACCATATCTTCAGTTGGAACACGATTTATATGCAATCCTGGAAGGAAAAAGTAAAATTGCTGGATTAAGATGAAAATTATGAAACATGCGATAATGATAAATATTTTTTTAGAAAAACGTATTTTATTTTTTTCCTCGTTCATTTTTTCTCTCCCAGAATTTTTCTCAATACCATAATTATTGTTCTCGGCTCGAAGTAGTTTTTCGCCAATTGTATAAAAATGGTTTTCTCATCGTGTATTCTAATCTTTCCCGACACATTTTCAAATAATTTAAGGTCGTTTTTTGTATAATTATTTTCAAATGAGAAAATCAAGTTCAGTCCCGATGCAATAACGCTTTTGATATTTCGCCTGCCTGCCATGATTCGCAAATCAGCTAATTCGAGCAGCATGTTAATTTCATCTGGTACAGGACCAAAAACATCCGCAAACTCGTCCCGAATCTGCTGCAAATCATCGTTGTTTTTCGTAACTGCGATTCTTCGGTATGCGTCCATTCGCTGCCTGTCTATCGGTATGTAATTTTTCGGTATGTAGGTCGCGAAACCCAAATCAATTACGGCATGAGGAATCAGTTCGACAGGCTCATTTTTCATTCTTTTGACTGCATCTGCCAATAATTCGCAATACATCTGGTAACCTACGGTCTGGATATGTCCCGATTGTTCAGGTCCGAGGATATTTCCGGCGCCTCTGATTTCGAGGTCGCGAAGTGCGATTCTGAAACCCGCACCGAGATGTGAATATTCCTCAATCGCTTTGAGGCGCTTGGCAGCTAACGGCGTGATTGGGCGTGACATTGGCAGAAGCATATAGGCATAAGCGCGATGCTTGTATCTTCCTACTCTTCCCCGAAGCTGGTGCAGCTCCGCAAGGCCAAACCTGTCTGCATCGTTAATTAAAATCGTATTTGCATTTGGAATATCAAGGCCGGATTCGATGATAGTCGTGCAAACGAGCACATCGATTTTCCCTGTTACAAAATTGACCATAGCTTTTTCAAGCTCAGCTTTGGTCATCTGGCCATGCGCGATTCCAATTTTCGCATCCGGGACGAGCTTCTGAATTTCCCATGCTTTCTTATCTATGCTCTGTACTCTGTTATGCAGGAAAAAGACCTGTCCCTGCCGGTTCAGCTCCCTGTATATCGATTTGGAAATAAGCTGATTGTTATAAGCGGTAACGGTGGTAACTATGCTGCGCCTGTCCAATGGCGGCGTGCCAAGCGAGCTTATATCGCGAAGTCCGAGCAGTGACATATGAAGTGTTCTTGGTATAGGTGTAGCCGTCATAGTGAGAATATCTACGTTGACGCGCAGTCTTTTCAGTTTTTCCTTATGCGCAACGCCGAATCGCTGCTCTTCATCGATTATTAAAAGGCCAAGGTCCTTAAATCCGATGTCGCCGCTGAGAAGACGATGTGTCCCGATTAGAATATCGACCTTGCCTTGCCTTGTTTGCGAGATGATTTCCTTCGCTTCTTTGGAAGTTTTAAACCTGTTCAAAACTTCAATCCAGACGGGGAAATCCGCGAATCTTTCTGTAAAAGTTCTGCCGTGCTGAACGCTCAATACAGTTGTTGGCGTAAGAACCGCGACCTGTTTGCCGTTTTCCACTGCCTTGAACGCTGCCCGCATGGCAAGCTCGGTTTTGCCGTAGCCGACATCGCCGCAGAGCAGCCTGTCCATCACAACAGGATGCTGCATATCTGTTTTTATTTGGTCAACTGCAATTGTCTGGTCCGGCGTTTCCTGGTATGGGAATGATTCCTCGAATTCGACCTGCCATTTGGAGTCTTTTGCGAATGCGATACCGCCGCCTGCCTGGCGTTTTGCCTGGACTTCGAGCAATTCAGCGGCGAGGTCCTGAATCGAGCGGGCGACCTTTTCTTTTTGTTTGAGCCATTTTTTCGAGCCGACCTTGCTCAGCGCAGGGCGTGTCGGGCTTGTGCCGATGAATTTCTGTACCAGCGAGATATTGCGAACCGAAACCTGTATTTTTTCATGGTCGGCGTATTCGATTGTTAGATATTCGTTTATTCCTTCTGTGCCTGTTTCTTTTTCTGTTATTGTTTCTATGCCGAGATATTTTCCTATGCCGTAGGAGGCGTGAACGACATAGTCGCCTTTCTGTAAATCGCTCAGGCTGTCAATGGGCATGGTTGCCCTGGCGGGTCTGCGTCTCTGGCGTAATGTATATTGCCCGAATAATTCGTGATGACTGATTATAATCGTATCAAGTGAATTTATAACAAAGCCCTGATGAATAAATCCCAGCAGCATCTCGAACCTGTCAGGAATATCTTGGCAGATTTCCCTGATAATCTCAGTGACACGTTTTTGCTCGGCGGCGCTTTCGCAATAGAACATTACATGTTTGCCTTGTTTTGCTTCTGTCACTAAGTCTTCAATCGCCGCTTTGTTTCCCGCCCAGATTGAAGTTGTCTTGTGCTGATATTGCTGGACGCTTTTTATATCCACTTTCAGGAAATCTTCAGGCTGACTTGTCGCGAACCTGCAAACATGGAGCTGTGTGAAATTAGCGGCAGAGTTGTAAATTGTCTCCCAGTTGTAGAGCCTGTCGGGATTTTCGGCTCGGTTCAAGAATACTTTCGCGACTTCCTCGATATCATTCGGCTCTTCAAAAATAATTATCGTATCTTCCGGAAGAATATTTAAAAACAATTCTCTTTGTTCACTGGCAGAGCCGCAAATTGCAGATACGATTTTGATATTTTCAATCTGTGTGCTCGAACGCTGCGTATCGAGGTCTATCTGCCGGATACTTTCTATTGTATCGCCGAAGAACTCTATTCTTATCGCATCAATCCCGCCCTGTTCCGGCGTATTGCTGTTCATATCTCGATTGGCGAGCGGGGCGTAAATATCTATGATTCCGCCTCTCTGGGCAAACTGACCCGGCAAATCTACTCTTTCTGTGCGCTCGAAGCCATTATCAACCAGCCATTGCAAAACATTTTCCGGTGAAATCTGTTTATTAATCTGTAAAAGCAGGCTGCCTGCTTCAATTTCTTTCGGATTAGGGACAGGCTGACAAAGAGCCTGTATCGAAGCGGAAATGATAAATTCTGCTTTGCCTAATCTTGAAACAAGTCTTAGTCTTTCGGCACGAATTTCATCGGTAGCATCCGCCAAATCTTCCTCGCCTTCCCATGCACTCAGAAGCTCAATTCTGCCGCCTCCAAAGGTATTAAAATCATCAAAAGCCTTATCGGCATCGTCAATGTGCGGGCAGACATACAGAACAGGGCGTTTTGTTTGCTTTGATATATATGAAACGAGCAATCGACCAAATGAGCCCCAGGTGCCCTCGATTTTTATACAATCCTTCCTGCCGGACTTTACCTTAAGCCGGCTGATTATTTTTTTGACAATAATATCCTGTCCAAGATTCATGCAGGTATTGTATGCTAAAAAAGGCAGATAGACAATTGTGTGTTCTGAATGAAAATACTTTACAGCAAAATATATACTAATTTATAAAATTATGGGCATATTCCCATAATTTTTGATAAATTTACCTTGTATCAGGCAATGCAATTTGGTATAAAAGAATATAAGAAATGGTACTGTACGCGTTCATTTCCAAGGTAACAGTATTCGCTTAAAGGTTGAAATGATTCAAACCTGTATTTTAATACGAGCAAGGACGTTTTTGCTTGGAATTTCAAAACTATACTATTAGAGGAGGCCGCATCATGGCTCAAAAGCTATCACACACTCTGTCTGTTGTTTTAATGCTCTGCTTAACAGCCTTTTTTACGAGCACGACGAGTGCAACTCCGAAAAACATAATTTTCATGATTGGCGATGGTATGGGATTCGAGCATGTAAAAGCAGGGGGAATGTATGCTTATGGACAAGCTGGAACATTATCATTTGAGTCATTCCCATATAGTGGGGAATGTACTACGTATTCAGCTAATAATTCCGTTACTGACTCAGCAGCGGCAGGCACTGCTTTAGCTACGGGCGTTAAAGTAAATAACTATGTGGTTAGTACCGCAATTCCGGGAGACGGCAGTGAGCTTGAAACTCTTACTGAATATTTCAAAGCCAGAGGTAAAAGAACTGGAATAGTTACTAATGCATATACGACAGATGCAACACCAGCTACGTTCGGTGCACATGCTGCTGATCGTGACTTTTATACAGAAATCGCAGAAGATTACAGATTTCGTACAAGGCCTAATGTATTATTCGGCGGCGGCGGTAATGGAATGAACGTTTCAAATTTTGAAGCGGCCGGATATACTGTTGTTACTACACGTGCTCAGATGCAGGCAATTGATACTGATGCTGTTATAATGCTTAATGGTCAATTTGGTGACAGCAGTAACCACTATGAACCTGGCCTGGGAGCATTGCCTCATCTATCTGAAATGGCAGTTACCGCATTGGATATTCTTGATAATGGACCAAATGGTTTTTTCGTTATGATTGAAGGAGCTTTGATTGACAAAGCATGCCACAGCAACATGCTTAAAGAAGCTGTTCTTGAAACAGTTGAGTTCAGCAATGCGGTTCAGGAAGTTATAAACTGGGCTCAGGGACGTGATGATACACTTATTATTGTAACGGCAGATCATGAATGTGGTGGGCTGAAAGTAACTAAAAACAATGGAGCCGGAGTATTACCTGAAGTAACATGGGGCGGCACTAATCATACCGGGGTTAATGTGCCGCTGTTTGCCTGGGGTGAGAATGCACAGTTGGTTTCAGGTGTGATGGACAATACCGAAATGTTCTGGGTTTGCACTGCTACGCCGGGCACTGGTGCATGGGGACCTTATCCGGAAGACGGTTCTATTGTTTTAGATACCAAGGCAACACTGAGCTGGATTCCTCAGAAGGAAGCGGTCTCACATAATATATATTTCGGGACAAGCTGTGAAGAAGTACGTGATGCCAACGAAAACACATTTATAATTAACCAGACTGAAACAACATGTCTGGCAGGAGCGGCAAACGGTATTTATACAGATGCCCTTGTTCCCGGTACGACCTATTATTGGCGGGTGGATGAGGTTAATGATGTCGATCCGAATAATCCGTATGTTGGTGAAGTGTGGAGTTTCTATATTCCACCGGTAATCGCTTGGAATCCGAGTCCTGCAAATGGCGAAAAATGTGTATATCAGGATGTAACTCTAAGCTGGTCTGCAGCGCTTGGTATTGGTCCAGGCACTCCTCATACGATATATTTCGGCGATAATTATGATGAAGTTCTCGCCGGCACAGGCGATACATTGAAAGGCTCAATAGGCAGCACAACCTTTACTCCGGGTGTTCTTGAACAGGGTAAGGTTTATTACTGGCGAGTCGATGAGACTATCGGAGGCGGCAGAGGAAAATATGTCAATAAAGGGGAAGTATGGAGCTTTACTGTAAATAAACAAATCGTTATAGATAATTTCGAGATGTATAATGATATGATGCCCGGCAGAATATTTGATGCCTGGCTGGATGGGACATACGATTATACGAACGGTTCCAGGGTAGCGCATATCTGGCCTAATTTTGCCGAGGGAGAACACTATGCAGAGACAACTAATGTTCATAGTGGAAATCAATCGATGCCGTACTACTATAGCAACAATATGATTCGTTCCGAAGCGGCAAAGATGTTATTTTATCCAAGAAACTGGACAGAGAACGATGTGGAAATTCTGTCTATATGGTTCCGGGGCAATAAGCTTAATATCGTTGATAAAATGTATGTTTCGGTCTCAAATATGTTTGGTCCTCCTGTAAGAGTTTATTATGATAAACCTGAAGATATACAATCCGAGACATGGACGCAGTGGGAAATAAATCTGCAGGAATTTGAGGATATGGGTATAGATTTGACCAACATTGAAAGAGTGTCTATTGGTTTCGGCGATGAAGATGACCTGAAAATAGGCGGCCTGGGTATTGTTTATTTCGATGACATAGTGCTTTATAAGCCGCTCGAATAGCAGATTTACTGACTTGATTAGATAATTATGATATATTTTGCCCTGCGTTCTGTGTTTTTAAAAGTGGAACACGATATGCACATTATAGTGAACCTCAATATGAATAACTTTTGCTTGCCTGGTTCGTGCCGCCATAGGCGCCCATGTTAATGATGCCTCCGTTTGGTTCGGGTTCCTGACTGACCTGGCTTTGAGGATCGCCGGTATCAATACATGGGCTTGTTAGTTTATCTATAATCCAGTTCTGACTGTTGGGATTGTATCTTCCAGCCTGGGATTTAAGGTGGAAATCACCTGCTTCGATATCAGCGAATATGGGATCAGCATAAATATTGCCGTCACCCGGCCATGGTACGGAAGATTCGGCGTCCTTAAGGTTGGAGTAAGTGACATTGATTTCAGAATTGTCATTGTTGAAGATTTCATTTCCGCCGTCAACAATAATACAGTTCGATATTTTTAAGTTTCCTGCGAGGTATGTGTTCAGGTCATCGACTGTACAAGCAATCGATTTGCCATTTCCGGCGAAGTTTGCATAGAATGTGCAGTTTGTCAATACAACGCTGCTGCCGTTCGAGCTGCGAATTCCGCCGCCGAATGTTTCTGCCATATTTGTACTGAAGATGCAGTTGTTTAATGATAAATTTATATTGGCATTGTTGCGAATCGCGCCTCCTCCGCCGGCAGAATAATTTGAAACAAATGAACACTTTGTAAAAGACGGCGATACTTGTCCGCTATTGTATATTGCTCCGCCATTATAAATTGAAGTATTTCCGGAGAAATTACAGCTTGTGACCGAAGGTTTAGAGCCTGAATCTCCTGAATAATTATATATTGCTCCGCCTGCATCCGCCTGATTTTCACTGAATTCGCAGTTCGATATAACAGGACTGCTGTTATTGCTATAAATCGCTCCGCCTGTGCCTGCCTTATTTGAGACAAAAACACAATTCGTGATAGCAGGCATGGCACAGTCTGTGAGATAAATTGCGCCTCCATATTCATGATAGCCTCCGGTTATAGTTATGCCCGATAACACGGATTTTGGTATTTCATAGTTCTGGAACACAAAGGCGCGGTGCGGCTCATTAGTATCAGCGCCGCAATTTATTATCACAAGATTCGGCTCGTTCGGATTTTCGCTTCTGACTGTTATTGCTTTGCCCTTGAAGTCTATATCCCTGTTGCCATTGCCTGTATATATGCCAGGCAGAATAATAATCATGTCTCCATGATAGGCCGCATCGATGGCTTCACTGATAGAATCGAAAGGATGTTCCGGAGAGCCGTCTTCATTCGAGTCGGAAATATTAGTATTGTCATGCGCCGGGTCATCCGGTGCGTCATTATCAACGTAGTAAATTGACGAAGGGACATAATTTGGTTCAATATCAGCCTGAAAATTGACACCCCAAATATTTCCACAAGCGGTATTTTCATTTTGTGAGGTCTTTGTTTTAACGGTTTGCTGAGCGGTAATATGACCGTCTATATTTGCCCATATTACATATGATGTATTGGAATATAGTCCCTTGAAAGCATATATGCCCCTGTAATCAGTTAATGTCGAAATCGGTCTGCCTGATTTGGCATAGACAACTGCATTTGATATGGGATTGTTATTCGGATCTATGACACGACCGCTGATAATTTCACCTTCCCCGGAAGTGAAAATATTATACAGGCAGGATGTTATTATTTTAAATTTGTTTTGTCCATTGATATCAGGAAGGTTATACCATGCATCATCAACTCCGCTCCAGCCCATATTGAGGTGGTGATATATTGTTGAAACTTCATAGGAGTTTCCATCACGTGTATAACTTATTGAGGAGTCATAAGCGTATCCATCGCAAAGAACCGCATGGCCGTTATTTGATTCGGAATCTGCAAAAATACCGAGAACTACAGGTGAGCCGGCATCGAGAGAAGGATTGATCATCTTGTATAAATCTTGTGTATTAATATTAGTTTCGAAATTCTCTCCTAAAATTGCATTGCTGTAACCAAAAGTTTGATTTAATGCGATTTTTGCATAGAGCATCGCCGCACCTGAGGCAGTTTGATTGTACTCCATCCTGGCTGCCAAACCTGCATCATAGCAAATGGAACCGATTGCCTGCCTTTGAGCCGGAGACAGCCCCTGGCTGTAAGAACCTGGTTTAAGCACCATCTCAGACCATTTATAAGGTCCGCCAAAACCATCACCTCCGATGGTTTTTTTAAGCTGCGGATAATTATTCACTGTGATTTTGAATTCTCGAATTCCAATGCCGCTTGTCGGAAACTCGAAATATCGCATTAACTGTGCCATAGCAGTAGCAAGGCAGCCGCAGGGGTAATTATTGGGTGTATAATAATTATAGCAGGTCTTCCCGAATACATAATTCTGGTCCCATTGACTTTGTACCAGCGGCGGCACGCGAACATCGCACAGGCATGTAAGACCCATAAGGCTGAATCCGCCTGCATCTGCTTTTGCAATGTCTAAATAAGTTTGCCATTTATTTTGCGATTGTGTCTGAATGTTCCCTTCAGTTACTGTCATCAGGCTAAATTCGTCCTGAATTTCCGAACTTCGGTGACTGAGGTCATTATTAACTAATGCACCCAATGGATTATCAACAGCCGGATCGAATGAGCCGTCGTCAGCAAAACCGATGATAGGTTCAATTAAATCATTTGCGGATACAATAATGAATCCGGATGGTTTCAGATTCACAATATAATAATCTGCATAGCCGCTGTTTGTTACAAATGGTTCAACTTTAGCTATCTGGCGGCCAAGAGGAATCCCGAGAGGCTGTATTTCTTTTTTGAGCCAGCCGGTTACGGCCAGTTCAGCTTCTTTTGCTGTTACGGGTTTTGCCGCAATATCGCTGCATGGCAATAATGCTAATATTAGGGAAGTTAAGATTTTATTTATATACTTCATCAGTATATATTATAGTTTATTCGAGCTGTTTAGTCAAGGAAGGCACGTCAATGGAAGATGCTCATATCCCGGCAGAAGTACCGCCGGCTATTGCAAATTTAAGAAGTCCGTTTTCGCTTCCGGCGTTAAGTTTTTCCATGATGCTGTGCCTATATGCTTCAATTGATTTTATACTTTCCTGCAATTCAGCGGCAATCTGTTGAGTTGATTTTCCGTCTGCTATAAGCTGGAACGCTTCTCTTTCCCGTTTGGAAAGAGTGTTTAATGCTGATTTATTTGACATGGATAAAAGCGAGATATAATTGGTCACTACTGCACTGGCTACTTTGGGACTGAGGTATTTCCTGCCCTGACTGACAGCCCTTATAGCCTCAAAAAGCTCATCAAACAAACATTCCGTAAGAATATAAGCAGAAGCTCCGGCCTGAAACATACTTATTGCAAAAAATTCATGGGGATGCCCGGAAAGAGCGATTATTTTTACTTGAGGATTCTGGATGATAATCTGACGTGCTGCAACTATTCCGTTTAGCCGCGGCATCCTTACTTCTGTGATTACAATATCAGGTTGAAGTTCGCGAGCTAATTCTACTGCATATCTGCCATCCTCAGCTTCTCCTATTATTTCTATATCCGATTGATGGCTGAGCAGAGAAATCAGGCCCAGGCGAATCATTTTGTGATCGTCAGCTAATAGAATCCGAATTCCCAATTTTTTTATCCTTCGATATAGGGCAATTCGCTCAGGTTCCAATATCGCATCATTGTGCTTATTATACCGGCTAATTCTGTATTATCCTGAGACTTGACTATATAACCGGCAACTCCAAGATTAAAACTTTCTAATACATGATTTTGATCAGTAGATGATGCCATGATAACTAAAGGTATTTTTCTTAGATTGTAATCTGCTTTAATTTTTCTTAGAAATTCAATGCTTTCAAAATCTCGATTTTTCAATCCCAAAATAATTAGTTGCGGGAGTATATCCTTATTTTCCATGTGTTCCAGGGCTTCTGCGGTTGTTCTAAAATGAAACCAGCTATGTTTCTCATTTTGAGACTTAAGGATGCCCAGAATATTTTCTACATCATTCGAATTTTCCTCGATAAGCATAATAGGTTCTGTTTTTAGCATTGATACAATACCTTTCAGGTTTTAGGAATATAAAATATAAGTTTTCCGCCTGCTGGTTATTTTAATTTTTTCTATATATCCGAATAGTAATGAAAAATAAAGAGCCATGAACTGTTACTCCACAGGTGTAAAAACTTGAATGCTTATACCAACAAATAATGCAGTAACAGGTTCATGGCCTGAAAATGAACTATATATAATATTGGCAAAAAGGGAATGTTTTCTCAAGAGGTATATTCCTCGATTTTAGCAAGGAAAATCCTCATGGTATTTATTAAAGGATTTCAGGTTGGAATAGAAATAAGGATTTACTGCGTCTGGCTTTGACTTTTTTTATTCGATATTCAAGATAAACAGCTTTATTGCAGAACTTAGAAATCAAGAGATGTCAGTCCCTCGCGTATTGCGTATTTTGTCAGTTCGGCGGTATTAAAAATATTAAGTTTATTCATAATCCGCCGGCGATTTGCATCTGCTGTTTTCGGGCTGATGTTTATTACTCGTGCAATTTCTTTTATTGTTTTACCTTCGGCAATAAGCTGCAAAATATGACGTTCTCTCGTAGTGAGCTTGATTTGTTTTCTTGCTTTGTCGGCAGTTTTGTTATTTATATAGTCTTCAATAACGATTCCGGTTATTCGAGGGCTTAAATACCGTTCGTTAGCCTGAACGGTTTTTATCGCTTTCAGCAGCTCGTCCAGCAGGTTTGATTTCAGTATATATCCGAGTGCGCCCGCTTCGAGACTTTCTTTGACGATATGTTTATCGGTGTACATGGATAGAATAATAATCTTGGTATTTGGTTTGTTCCGAAGAATTTCACGTGCAGCTTCGATACCGTTTAAATTTGGCATACTGACATCCATAATAACTATATCAGGGGAGAGTTTTTTCGTCAGGTGCACAGCCGCCAGACCGTCTTCCGCCTCGGCGATAACTTCCATTGAAGCTTGTTTATCTATCAGAGATTTCAAGCCCTCTCTGACTATGCCATGATCATCAGCTATTAATATTCTCACAGCATTATCTCCTTCGTATATTTTCTTCAAGAATCCTTCCTTTTACATAGTATGGAGTATAAATTTTAAGGTATATTTCCATTTTTATAAGTCATTTGAAATGACAATATCTTAGAGAGTAAAAAAATATATACAGAACATGAACAAAATATGTTTGTACAGGCAGGATAAATTTCTCGAAAAACTTTTTGTTTTTCACATCTCGCATAGCTTTCTCTCCGAAACAGTTATAATAAATAGTTTCATTATAAGCTAATTAACGCAAAGAAATTCTAAACACAAACGATATTTATATATTTGATTATATGTTATATATATACGAGGCAATAATCAATTTATTTCACATTTTTTTCGCTTTTTAAAAAAACCGGGGCCTGTATAGTATTCCATACAGGCCCCGTAATAAGCTAAAAACAGCTCTAAAAAACCGAATTAAACCGGTTCATGACAAAATCTCAACGCTTAGGGCGTCGGATCACACAGGAATCTTATCTCTGCGTCAGTAAGAGCTTTATTATAAACTCTG
>JAFGEF010000120.1 GCA_016931715.1 Sedimentisphaerales bacterium | reverse complement strand
CATATGGGTTCAGAGACGATGAGTACTTCAAACTCCGTCTCTATTTCTTACATGATAGCACCCCGGCATTTGCCGGATGAACCATATAAAAGTTGTTTGTAAAGGTTAAAATATGTTTTTATTTAGTTCTTTACTGAAAATTAAGTTCCTGAAAAGCCGGTCTGACTCCGATATTTTCACACAATATAAAGCTCTCATGCCGGGAAATGGCAGTGAACTTCGATTCTTGTTTAAGCTCTATTTTTTCTATTATAATTTTGACCTCGTTGCCGTACATTTCCCGGTTGGGTGGCGCGTCTTTTCAGGAAAAGTTGCAACCTGATATAATTTGTTACGACAAAAGAAAAGAATCCAAAAGATAATAATAATTCTGCGGGTTCCTGGTCTCTACATGCAAGAAAGCCGCCCGGGTAAGGACGAGAAATATATTCAAATATCGTATAAATGAAAAAAGTAAAAAAGAAATATGGGCTTATAAACCAATCCGGAACAACAAAATTCACAATATGTTTGGTATCTGTTTTCGATTTGGGCAGAAAAAGAGATACAAAAATCCATAGGAATGATCCATAGGCCCCTACTAATATATAAATACTATGTATTTTGGGCTGAATTACGTCTAAATTATGAAGCGAGATTTCTCTTTGAGCATTGTGCAGTTTACAATAAGCAGGGGTAGCAATATTAAGAATTCTTTGTCCCCAGCTTATTTCTTCAATGGACACAAACAATAATCCAGCGGCGAGCATGCTATACAGGATGCCATGCAACGTCAGCCTGTTTCTTAGAAATTTGACCGAAACATAAAAGGAGAGTATTGAAGATAAAAAGTAAAATAAGGCTTGTGCATATTCGATAACTGAGTCCTCTTGAATAAATGACATATATGCATTCGGCGAGAATAGCTTGATACATAGAAAAATCAAAAATAAAGTTATTGGAAATAGGAAGACAAGAATTTTCATATTGCAGTTATCCTGTAAAGAGTGCCGAACGCCTTGTTAAGGGGCAGAGTGGGTTTTACACTGTCACCTTTAGCAGATTGTCCGGTTTCTATTTTACTGATTTTCTAAGAGCTTTGAGCCAATCTTTATAATAAATTCTCCTGCCATACCGGGCTGATTCATTATGAAATTTGTGTTTGGAATATTGATTATATAGTCGCCGTCTACATCTTCTTGCGTTAATTTAAGGAGGTCTCCAGCCTGGCCAAAGTTAAGAGACAGGCGGCATACGTCTTTGCCTGCTTTTGCCTCTATCAGGATTTGCCTGTTGATGCTGTTGAGAAAATTACGAACACGAGATTGCACGGGTAGAGGCTTAGGGATTTCAATTTTCTGCTGAGCATCTTTAAGTTTTAAGTCGGCTCTCCTGCCTATTTCAGAGTTAACAACGAAAAGTCCAATAACTGATAACAATCCGACAGCAGTTCCTCCAATTGCGAGCCATTGTAGAAAAATGTTCCAGTTAGTCAAAACTGTATCAGACAGAGAGCCCATGATAAATTCTCCTTAAATTTGAAACCGAACATTTAGGACAGGTGAAAAATTTTCCATATATTATGGCAGAGGATTAAAAGCATGGAAAATGTAAGGAGTTTCCTGGCAGATACTTATATTCGCATACAGATCAGGCTACACAGGTCCTTCAGAAGCGCACAGAATGGAAAATTTCTATAAAGGACGTGCACAGCTCCACTCCGTTGGACTTTCCATTACTTAATCCTTCACAAGCTGTAAAACAATGGATGCATAGAATCTGTGTAAGAAGTATCGATTTTATACATCAATTTTTCTTATATCATAAAGAAAAAGTGTTTGTAACGGTTGAAATGTGTTTTTTTTAGGTTTTTTTGAATTTTAATATTCTGAAAATTCCCAAAAATGTATAGGGTAATTTATCAGTCATATCATCAGATCAGGGGTTATTTTTATTTTTTATTGTAGATTATTTAATTATATCTTATAGCTAAAAGTTATCAAATTTCTCATTTTATCTACAAAAAAACCCAGGAAACGCTGTATTTGTACATAATTCTTTTGCATCTTGAGAAATGGCGAAAATATTATAACGTCTTTATATCATTGTCTTATTCTATTTTTTTGGCGTATTTTTCCTTTCTCATCCCACATGCTAACTAACAAAAGGAGGCAAATTCCAAATGAGTGAACCGAAAGGAAATTTGCAGGATCAGAAAATACAGATCATCGCACAGATCGCAGAGTTATCCAGACTGCTTGGGATGATTCCATCTGATGGGACTATTGATCTTCACGAACCAATGACCAATAATTCAATGATGTTATCAGACTGGCTGAGTGCTGCAAGGGATTCCTTTTTGAGATTATCTCTTATGGTCGGCAAGGCATTAGATCTGCAGTTACAATAGGACAGAATAAAAGTATGCAGTTCAATGGTAACGTAACGGCCTAATAACCAGCCAGGTTTAACTGAGCGGCTATATCGAACTCTTACAGTGTAATCCGAGGCCTGATGACCGGCATGTTTGATTAAAAACAGGATGTAAATCGTCAATTGAAACAGAAAGCTCTTATTAAATATATCCTGCTTCAGATACCAGAGTTGGTTGTATTGATTATTGCGCTGGCTTTAATCAACAGATTCATAACTATCCCAACCTGGCTGATGATTACTATTATAGTAATATGGATAGGTAAAGACATCGCCCTTTTCCCCAAAGTCTGGAAATCCTACGTTTCAGACAATCCGAGTCCTATGGAGCAACTTATAGGCATGAACGGGATCGCAATGGATAGTCTTAATCCGGATGGTTATGTAAAAGTAAAAGGCGAGCTGTGGAAGGCTGAAATCAGAGACCTTGAGTTTCCCTTAAAAGAAGGCGATGAAATAAAAGTAAGTGATGTAGAAGGAATGACGCTGATAGTAAAAAGAAGCGATAATAACTGAATACCAAGACTAAAATATTATACGATAATTTCAAAAGAAACGATCAGGACGTGTTTTTATTATAAAAACTTAAAAAAATGAACTTTAACAGTTACAAATAACTTCTATAGTGATATAAAAAGACCGATTCATTAAATCAATTAAGATATCCAAGAATACTTCTAAACTTCATAAGATAATTAAAAGTGATATTAAAAAATGATCAACTGTGTGTAATGACGATCATTTAGAATGTCTGTTACTTTTAAATTATACAAAAATAGATTCATCCCTTAGTTTTTCAGCTTGTTAAGGATTATGAACATACTGTTAATCCTATGCCATAATATAGGGAAAAGTCAGTACTCATAAAATCTAAAATGGGGTCGGACCGTAAAAAGTGTTTAATATGACATCAGTATTATTTGAAATTGTCTTGTTTATTTTGCTTAAAACAATGTTT